>JAPOLF010000011.1 GCA_029977305.1 bacterium
CTGCGCGGTCGTCGTCGTCGTCGTCGTCGTCGTCGTCGTCGTCGTCGTCGTCGTCGTCGTCGCGGCGGCGGCCGATTCGTTCGCCGCCGCGCCGTCCGCGTCGAGCAGTGCGAACCACCCATCCCAATCGCGCCCGGTCGCTGCGGCGACCGCCGTGTCGCTCATCCCAGGCTCCGCCTTGCGCGGCGGCAACGTGCCCATCCTTGCCTACTCCGCCGAGAACCGGAACTCGGTCACGCTGTGGAACACCTCACCCGGCCGCAACACGGTGCTCGGGAAACTCGGCGTGTTCGGCGAATTCGGGAAATGCTGCGTCTCGAGGCAGAACCCGCTGCGCGGCCCGTACACCGCCCCGCTCGTCCCGACCACATCGCGCATCCCGTTCGCGGTGAAGAACTGCACCCCCGGCTCCGTCGTCGCCACCTCCATCACCCGTCCGCGCTCCGGCTCATGCACGATGGCGCAGGTGCGCAACTCCCGGTCCTCCGCCGTCGGCCGATCGATCACGAAGCAGTGGTCATACCCACCGCCGATCCGGATCTGCGGATCATCCGCATCGATCCGATCGCCGATCCGCCGTGGCGTCGTGAAGTCGAAGGGCGTCCCCGCCACCGGGGCCAGTTCACCGGTCGGGATCGCCGTCGCATCGGTCGGCAGATACCGGCTCGCATGCACCTGCAGCACGTGGTCCTCGATCGTCCCGTTCCCCTCGCCGCGCAGATTCCAATACGCGTGACTGGTGAGGTTGATCACCGTCGCCTTGTCCGTTGTCGCGTGAAACGTGATCCGCAGCGTCCCCGGTGGCACGATCTCGTAACGCACCTCCGCCTCGACCCGTCCCGGGAATCCCTGATCCCCATCCGCGCTGACCAGCCGCATCACGGTCCGCTCCGGCGACGTCTCCGCCACCATCCACTCCCGCTGCGCGAACCCGATCGGCCCCCCATGGATGTGGTGCGGCCCGTTCTTCGGTGTCAGGTGATAGGTCACCCCGTCCAGCGTGAACCGCGCATCCGCGATCCGGTTCGCATACCGCCCCGCGATCGCCCCGATGTGCCCGCTGTTGTTCGGCTTGTACGCCTCGATCGTCGGACGCCCCAGCGTCACATTGGCCATCACCCCGTCGCGGTCCGGCGCCTCCAGCGTCCTGATCACCGCCCCGAACCCGTCAAACGTCGCCGTGATCCCCATCCCGCCTCCTCAGTCTCCCGCATTCTAGAACCCTCGCACCATCAGGACTCCACCCACCGTCCCCCCTCTCCCCCGCAGGGGAGAGGGGCTGGGGGTGAGGGCGCGAGCCCACAGGCGAGCGTCTCCTCCCACCAAACCAACCAATGAGGAAGCTGAGAAATCCAACTCCCACCGTCCCCCCTCTCCCCCGCAGGGGAGAGGGGCCGGGGGTGAGGGCCGCGAGCCCGCAGGCGAGCGTCTCCTCCCACCACCGCACCACCGAAACAACAACCCCCGCCCTCCATCAAAGAAGAGAGCGGGGGAGTCCTGATCAACCCTCAGCAGATCACCCCACACGATCCGCAAACGCCACAATCCGCTCGCACCCCACCCGCAGCTCCTCCTCCGAGGACGCCAGCGAGATCCGCACGAACCCCTCCGCCATCACCCCGAACGCCGTCCCCGGCGCCGTGGCGATCCCTTCCTCTTTGATCAGCCGGATGGCAACCTCTTGGCTCGGCAGTCCGGTGCTCCGCATGTCCGCCAACGCATAGAACGCCCCGCTCGGCACCGCCGGCAGCAAACCCGCCGGTTGCAGGATCGACTGCACCAGATCACGCCGCCGATGGTACGCCTGCCGCATCTCCTCGACGCACTCCTGCGGCCCCGTCAGCGCCGCCAGTGCCGCCCGCTGCGAGATGTCCGACGGGCAGGAGACCACCGCCTCCTGCGCCTTCGACGACAGCGCGATCAGCGCCGCCGGGGCGATCGCCCACCCGATCCGCCATCCCGTCATCGCGTACGACTTCGAGCACCCGGAGATGAAGATCACCCGCTCCCGATCGATCGGCGCCGCCGAGACCATCTTCCCCACGTACACCAAGTCCTCGTAGATCTCGTCCGCGATCACCCACAGATCCCGCCGCTGCGCCCATGCCATGAACGCCTCGACCGTCTCCTTCGGCCACACCACCCCACACGGATTCGAGGGGTTGTTGGTGATCACCACCTTCGTCTTCGGCGTCACCAACCGATCAAGTTCCTCGAGGTCCGGCAGATACCCGTTCTCCGACCGCATCGGATAGGTCACCTGCACCCCGCGCGCGATCTGGATCTGCGCCCCGTAATTCGGCCACCCCGGATCCGGCACGAGGACCTCGTCGCCCTCCTCCACCACCGCGATCAAAGACGCCAGAATCGCGTTCACCGCTCCCGAGCCGATGAGCACCTCGTTCACCGCGATCGGCTGCTTCCAACGCTCCGCGTACCGCGCCGCCACCGCCGCGCGCAGCTCGTTGATCCCGGCATTCGGCGTGTAGCGGGTGTGCCCGTCATAGGCCGCCGCGCATGCGGCATCGATGATGTGCGCCGGCGTCTTGAACGACGGCTCCCCCACCGCCAGCGAGATCGTCCCCGGCGTCTCCCGCGCGATCTCCATCACCGCCCGGATCCCCGAACGCGGCAGTTGTTCTGCCAGCTGCGACAACGGTTTCATCACCACTCCTCGTCCGCGACCGCCAAACTGCCCCCATGGTACCCGTCCGGTCGCCGCGCCTGCTTGACGACCGGCCACCCACCCCGCACCCTACGCGTGATCCGCCCACGAGAGAGGAGCATCAACGGTGAAACTGCTCACGTTCAAGGAAGGCCCAGCGACCAAGCTCGGCGTCAAGACCGATGCCGGTGTCATCGACATCGCCCTCGCCGAATCAGCGCTCGGCACCGGCGCCGCAGGTGCCGCCCCCCACACCATGGAGGCGTTCGTCAACGGCGGCGCCAGCGCCCAGACCGCGGTCGCCGATCTCGTCCGCCGCGCCGTCGGCAAGTCCGGCGCCTGGCTCCGCGACGAGTCCTCCCTCACCCTCGGCCCCAGCGCGCCCAACCCGGGCAAGATCGTCTGCGTCGGCCTCAACTACCGCAAGCACGCGGAAGAGTCCAACATGCCGATCCCGACCCACCCGATCCTCTTCTCCAAGTTCAACAACACCATCGCCTCGCCGAACGAGCCCGTCCCCCTCACCAAGGCCGGCAAGGAGTACGACTACGAGGTCGAGCTCGGCGTCGTCATGGGGAGCACCGCCAGCAACGTCTCCGAGGCCGATGCCCTCAAGCACGTCCTCGGCTACACCACCGCCAACGACATCTCCTGCCGCGATCTTCAGATGCGCACCCCGCAGTGGCTCATCGGCAAGACCCAAGACAAGTTCCTGCCGATCGGTCCCTATCTCGTCACCGCTGATGAGGCCGGCGACCCCCAAGGCTACGAGCTCAAGACGTGGCACAACGGGGTCCTCCGGCAGGACTCCCACACCGGCGACCAGATCTTCACCGTTGCCCAGGTCATCGCCTACGCAAGTCAATTCTTTCCGTTGGAGCCAGGTGACGTGATCGTCACCGGCACCCCCGCCGGCGTCATCATGGGCCTCCCGGAGAAGAACTGGCTCAAGCCCGGAGACGAGGTCACCGTCGAGGTCGTCGGCCTCGGCAAGCTCACGAATTCGTTCGTCGCCGGCTAAAGAACGCCCAGAAATCGGCAGAATTGCGCGTTTTCACTGGTAATTCACGAGTTCCTGACTTGAAACCCAACAAAAAAAGACCTGCACCCTCTTGACGCTGTGGCAGGACCTCGTAAACTAATGCACAGAGGCGCGGATGCTGGTCCCATTCACGTCTTCGGCACCGTCGAACCGCCTCGTGCGGATCGACCCCGGGCAACCCCCGGAAGGTGTCCCCCAACCACGCGGTGAACGGCTCCTGGTTCCCCTCCGGGAGCCGTTCGCATGTCCAGCGGGTGGGGCCCGAATCCCAGCGTTTGATCAGGAAGGTGGCACTGGCGGCTCGCACAAGGCGCCGCTTGGAGTTCCGTGCACCGAATATACTTGACATCTAGATCAACAACATCAATACTCGCCGTGTCGGGAAGGTCCCGTCGCTCATTGTCACCCACCGCTGAGGAGTCTTCGATGCCTGCCATCGTCCCCAACGATCAACTCGCCTCCGTTGTCAACGCCGTCCGCGACGGCCTCCGCCAAGCCCCCGAGCCGCCCATCGCCACCTTCTCGGTCGAGTCCTCCCTCAAGCAGGGCTACCAGGTCGAGCTCGCCGCCCGCCAGTTCTCCTTCCTCTCCGACGAGCCGGAGAAGATCGGCGGCTCCGATCTCGGCCCAACCCCCGTCGAGTACGTCCTCGCCGGCCTCGCCGCCTGCCAAGAGATCGTCTACGCCACCTACGCCCGCGTCCTCGACATCGAGATCACCAGCCTCAAGGTCCGCGCCGAGGGTTCCCTCGATCTCCGCGGCTTCTTCGGCGTCGCCGATGTCCAGGCTGGCTTCTCCTCCGTCACCTACAGCGTCGACATCGACAGCCCCGCCTCGGCCGAGGAGATCCGCCGACTCATCGACACCGTCAACGCCAAGTGCCCGGTCCTCGAGATCATCAAGGACCCCGTCCCCGTCACCAGCGCCTACGCGCTCAACGGCAAGACCCTCGAGGTCGCCCCGGCGTTCTCCGCCGACTAACCCCGGCCCCCACACCCCGCAACACATTGGGCCCACGACACTCGTCGTGGGCCCGATGCATGAATGGTCGTCTCCATCAACCGCGGTGCGGTATCGTCTCCGCAACGTGACGCGTCAGGAGTGCCGCCGCTTGTCCCCCTTCATGCTCTTCTATCTGGTCTTCGCCTTCCTTTTGTGGAAGTTCTGGATGAAGGAGGGGTGGTACAACGCCATCCTCAAGGCGGTGCTCACCGTCGTCGCCGGTTACGCCGTGATGTGGGGCCTCGCCCGTCTCCTCGGCTAGGACAGGCGCAAACCGCGGATGCGTTCGGATGGAGACTGACCGTGCTGGAGCCTAGGCTCCTGCTGAGCCCACACGTGGTGTGACCGTGCTGCTCTGAGCCCCATGCATCACCGCGGCCCTTCGGAACCATCCCGCGGACCGCAGCACCTACCGCATGAAAACGTGATGCCGCGGATCCGGCGACTCCATCGTCCCATCAAAGACAATTGATGGTACGCTCCCGCTGAACGCAACTGCGTGTCGCCATCGCCATGGAAAGGCCAAAACCCCATGAGCACCGACGAACACTCCCCGCTCGATCGCGCCCTTGCCGCGGTCCATCCCCGCCGGGTCGTCCTCGCCGCGCTCGCCTCGGTCGGTGCCGCGGCCGCCATCGCCCCTGCCGCCGACCTCGCTGCAAAGAAGAAGAAGAAGAAAAAAGTCTGGACCGACCGCGCCCAGTTCGGCAGCGCAGGCACCGGCGACGGCAACCTCAACTTCCCAGCCAGCGTCACCGTCTCCGCCAACGGGCGCACCGCCTGGGTGGCCGATACCGAAAATCACCGCATCTCGGTCTGGACCCGGCCGACCAGCACATCGACCGAGTGGAGCCACAGCGTCAACTTCGGCAGCGCAGGCACCGGCGACGCCAACTTCAACTACCCATGGGGTGTCACCGTCTCCGTCGACGGCCGCACCATCTGGGTCGCGGACAAGGACAACCACCGCATCTCGGTCTGGACTCGAACGACCAACACCTCGGCCGATTGGAGCCACAGCATCAACTTCGGCAGCGAAGGCTCCGGCAACACCAACTTCAATTACCCATACGGCGTCGCCGTCTCCGCCGACGGCCGCACCGCCTGGGTGGCGGACACCTTCAACAACCGCATCTCGGTCTGGACCCGGACGACCAACACCTCGACCGACTGGAGCCCCAGTTACACCTTCGGCAGCCAAGGCACCGGCGACGCCTACTTTTGGGAACCGATCGGCGTCGCCGTCTCCGCCGACGAACGCACCGTCTGGGTGGCGGATAATCGCAACAACCGCATCTCGGTCTGGACTCGGCCAACGGGCTCCTCGACCACGTGGAGCCACAGCATCAACTTCGGGAGCGTAGGCTCCGAAGACGCCAACTTGACCTACCCAGCCGACGTCGCCGTATCCGCAAACGGGCGCTCCGCCTGGGTGGCGGACTCCTTCAACAACCGCATCTCGGTCTGGACCCGGCCGACGGGCTCCTCAACCGAGTGGAGCCACAGCATCAACTTCGGCAGTGAGGGCAGCGGCGTCGCCGTCTCCGCCGACGGCCGCACCGTCTGGGTGGTGGCTTCCTACCCCGGCCACATCTCGATCTGGACGTATTCCTAACCTAGTCGCGGGTTCAGCTCCCCTTACATCTCCGCGGCCCTCGGGAACCATCCCGCGGGCCGCGACGTCTTATCACCAACTCAGCAGTCCATTGCAACCTGTTGCATCATTGCAGCAGCTGATGGCCGCGGAGTCGTTTGCTCGACTTCCCAATCACCGCGGTAGCAACATCGCCGAACAAGAGGTGCCAGACGATGATCACCAAGGACGACCCGCTAATCCGTCGCGCCCTTGCGACTGGGCTCTCCCGCCGGGCCGCGTTCGCCGCGATCGGTGTCGGCGGAGCAGCGATCCTCAGTGCCTTCCAGCCCACTTCCACCGCTGCCAGGCAGCGACGACGCCGAGCATGGCGGTTCAGCACCGTCTTCGGCACTCCTGGCACGAGGGGCAGAGATTTCGATCTCCCGGCCGCGATCTATGTCCCAGCGGACGACACGACAACCGTGTGGGTCGCAGACACCGGCAACAACCGGATCTCCGTCTGGAGTCGCCCGAACGTTGACTCGACGGCTTGGCTCGACGTCGCCCATTTCGGCAGCATCGGCAGCGGAGACAGCAACTTTTCCACTCCCGTCTCAGTGGTGCTCTCCGCGGACAAACTCACCGCTTGGATAGCCGACATGACCAACCACCGCGTCGTGATCTGGAACAGACCCGACCCCGATTCCCGGGAATGGCAGTACAGCGCCCAGTTCGGCGGCGAAGGCTCAGGGGATGGCAACTTCGCCATGCCGACAGGGGTGTCACTTGCTCCAGACGAACTCACCCTCTGGGTCGCGGATGCCATGAATCACCGCATCTCCGTCTGGACCCGGCCGACCGACACCTCGACCGAGTGGAGCCCAGTTGCCCGGTTCGGCTCCAACGGCACCGGTGGCAGCAACTTCAATTTCCCGACTCGTGTCGTCCTCTCGGCCGATACCCTCACCGCGTGGGTGTCAGACTCGTTGAACAGTCGGATCTCGATCTGGAGCAGGCAGGACGCGCAGTCCACAACCTGGACACCGCTCTCCCGATTCGGGAGAAGTGGTCGTGGCCCGTCGCAGTTTCGATTTCCAGCGGACATCAAAGTCTCCGCCGACACCCTCACCGCGTGGGTGGTCGACCAAGAAAACCAACGGATCGCCATCTGGACCCGGGCGGATGCAACCTCCACCGAGTGGAGCCCGCACGACCATCTCAGATCGACAGGGCGGGGTGAGCAAGGATTCGGCATGCTCACCTCCGTCGCCCTCTCGGCGGACGAGAAGCTCATGTGGGTCGCAGACTCCAACCGTTCTCGCATCTCGGTGTGGAAAGCCGCCGCGGCACCCGCGAGGTGATCCATCGCCTCGGCGAGACCCCCACGTCACTGGAGGACAAGCGGCGAGGCTGGTGATGGAGAATGCTCCGTTGACCGGGTTCGTTGTCATCTCATGCTTCATGCAGGCGGCCGTCGTATGTCCGACATGCCCCGCGAAACGAACTGCAATCTGCGCTTCGTGAAACTAGGCCCCGAAGAATCGCCACTGCGGCGTCGTCGGATACCGCGTCCCCAGTCCGCCGTGACTCAACAGCGCCACCAACGCCCGCTCGTCGCCTGACTCCAGCGTCCGGCGCATCGAGCCCAGCATCCCATCGAGCCGCTCCCGGCTCAGATGCTCGGCATCACACAGCGGCTGTCGCCATTCGCGCCGACGCTCCTGTGTCGCTGCCGCCGCCGCATCGAGCAGATCGAGCGCGGGAGTGATCTCCGCCACCGTCGCCGCCTGCGGCACCACCAACAGGTGCGTCACCAATGGGAGGTCCGTGAAGATCCGCCATGCCCGCCCGAGATCTTCGTTGAACCCGCCCTCCACCTCGCGCAGCGCCTCCAGTCCCTCGACCACCACAGCCTGCGCATCGGTCGCGTCGGCGCTGTATGCCGTCGGCCGCATCCCGTAGAAATTCCGCAGCAGCCCCCGCGCCACCAGCTCGCCGACGCTCGAGCAATCAAGCAGCCGCACCGACGTCGTCGTCACCTCATCCGGCCGCACCGGCGTCCGCAGCGCGATCGGCGCGCCGTTCTCGAACCGCGCCGCCACACTCGGCACCACGACGTGGGTGGACATCAACAAGGCCGCATCAGGCGTCGGCAGCAGCGCGCACCCCCCCGGTCAGACATCCTCCGCGCGCAACCCGCCCCGCACCACGAGGTCAACCGCAGTCGAGCTGGTCCACCCCTCGCGGAACGCAACCACCCACGGCAACGTCGCGGCGGTCTCGTCAACAAACAAACGCATCACAGCTCCTCACCCACCTGACCACGATGACCCTACCGGGGAGGGGAGGGCATGATCCGCTCTAACGGGAAGCGCGGATACGACCCGTACACATCCAACGTCAGCGTCTTGCCCTTCGCCCGTTCCAACGCCCGCGCAATCGCCGGATCCGTCCGGTGCCCCTCGAAATCGACCAGGAACACATACTCGTACAGGCGGTACTTCACCGGCCGACTCTCGATCTTCACCAGCTGCATTCCCTCTTCCGCGAAGATCGTCAGCACCGCGTGAATCGATCCCGGCACATTCGCGTGCGTCGTGAATCCGATCGACGTCTTGTCGTCACCGGTCGGCGGCGCATCCTCGTGCGCCAGCACCACGAACCGCGTCATGTTCGACGGATCATCCTGGATGTCCTCCGCGAGAATGACGCCCCCGTACAACTCCGCCGCTCGCCGCGTCCCGATCGCCGCCTGATGCACATCCCCCGCCCGCAGCACCTCTTCGACTGCAGCTGCCGTCGACAGCGCCGCCACCTGCTCCGCATTCGGCAAGTGCGCCTCGATGAATTTCCGGCACTGTCCCAGCGGTTGCGGATGCGACACCAACGTCGTGATCCCCTCGATCGTCGCCCCTGGAGGCGCGATCAAGAAATGCCGCACCGGCACCACCAGCTCATCTCGGATCTTGAATCCCGGCCCATGGATGATCAGGTCCAGCACCGCGCTGATCGCTCCCTCGATCGAGTTCTCGACCGGGAGCACCGCCTCGTCAACCTCGCCCCGCTCCAGCGCCGCCGCCGCTGCCGGGAAAGACGGGAACGGCACCAACGCGCCCCGCTCCCCGGCGTGCTCCAATGCCGCAACTTCGCTGAACGTCCCGAGGGGACCGAGGAATGCCGTCTTCACGGTGGCCTCCGCTGGCGATGCAGGGTGGATGCCACCCGACCTCCCTATACTACCGCCATGAGCCCACGCAAACCCCGACCACCCAAAGAGCGCCCCCCGCGCCCCGATGCCGTCGACACCCTCTGGCGTGTCTTTCTCGCCGTCCCCCTGCCAGAGGAGACGAAGTCCGCCGCTGCCGCTGTCGTCGATGACCTCCGCCCCCTCGGCTGGCCGATGCGCTGGGTGGATCCCGCCGGCCTCCACCTCACCCTGCACTTCCTCGGCGAGCAGCCCCGCGAACGCGTCGAGCTCCTCCGCCTCGGTCTCCCGGCCGTCGTCGCCGATCACACCGCCTTCGATCTCCGCACCGCGAATCTCGGCTGCTTCCCCTCGGTGCGCCACCCCCGCGTGCTCTGGCTCGGCCTGTACGGTCCGGTCCACCGCCTTGCAGCACTGCAGACCGCTCTCGGCACCGCCCTTGCCGACTGGGAATGGGACCTCCCCGAGGAGGAATTCCACCCCCACATCACCCTCGGCCGCGTCCGCAACGACGACGGCCCCAATGTCCGCGTCCGCGATCTCCCCGCTGCCATGAAAGACCGCCTCGCCGATCCCGCCAACGGGGTCATGGCTGGTCCCCCCACCTCCCCGGTCCCCGTCGACGAAGTCCACCTCGTGCGCTCCCACCTCAGTCACGAAGGAGCCAGCTACGAGGTGATCAGCCGCTTCCCGCTTCGCCGCGATTCCGCCTTCGGCGAGGAGCCAACCCCATGATCCAGCGCCCGATCGCCATTGCCGTCTGCGCCCCCGGTGAAGCAGCCCCGGAGGTGATCGCCATCGCCGAGGCCATCGGGGCCGAGATCGCCCGCGCCGGCTGCGTCGTCGTCACCGGCGGCCTCGGGGGCGCCATGGAAGCAGCCTGCCGGGGTGCCAAGGCGCAGAACGGCACCACGATCGGCATCCTCCCCGGCTATGACCATGCCGCCGCCAACCCCTCCGTCGACCACATCATCTGCACCGGCCTCGGGCAGGCGCGCAACACCCTCGTCGTCGCCACTGCCCACGCGGTGATCGCCGTCGGTGGCGGCGTTGGCACCCTCTCCGAAATCGCCCTCGCCCTGCGCTTGGGCCGTCCCGTCGTCGCCATCGGCGAATGGGCGGCTGTGTTCATGGAGCAGATCGCCGCCGAGGCGCTCGCCGGTGGCAGCCCCGTCCCCGGCACCCTCTACCTCGCCGAGACCGTTGAGTCAGCTGTCGAAGCCGCGGTGTCGGCCGCGTCAATTACCACGGAATAGAATGGTCATTCGCCGCCAGATTGCTCAGTGAGGAGATCGACATGAACACCAATCGCTTCGACGCCTTCACCCGCGCCATGGGTTCACGTGGCACCCGCCGCGCCGCCCTCGGCGGCATCGCCGCCACCGGCGGCCTCGCCCTTCTCGGCAGGGCCCTCGCCCAAGATGCCGCCACCCCGGATGCCTCGGCCGTCCCGGCCACTCCCGCATCTGGACCGCTTCGCGTCCGCAAGAATGCGGCTAGCCTCACCGCCGCCGAGAAAGAGGCCTTCACCGACGCCATCCTCGCCCTCAAGGCCAAGCCTTCGCCGTGGATCAACGGGCTCTCCACCTACGACACCTTCGTCCTCTGGCACCGCGACGCCTTCAACTGCGACATCATGGCGGCGCATATGGGCCCGGCCTTCCTGCCGTGGCACCGCGTCTTCCTCCACCTCTTCGAACAGCAGCTGCAGTCGGTCGAGCCCACCGTCAACCTCCCGTACTGGGACTGGACCGTGGACAACACCCCTGAAAGCCCCATCTGGGCCGACGATCTCATGGGCGGCGACGGTGACCCCAAGGAGCAGAACGCCGTCCTCACCGGGCCGTTCAAGAAGGGCTCATGGGAGATCACCGTGTTCGATTACGCCGACGCCGTCCGCTCCCCGTTCATCGTCCGCAGCATGGGCACCGGCTTCATGGCCAAGACGCTCCCCACCGCCGAAGACGTCGAAGCCGCCCTCGCCATCGCCGCCTACGATGCTGCACCCTGGAACTCCACCGTCGCCACCGGCACCAGCTTCCGCAACCAGCTCGAAGGCTGGCAGGACTGCGTCAGCGAAACCTGTGATCCCGTCTCCGGCATGGGCCCCAAGTGCGTCGGGCCGCATAACCTCCACAACCGCGTGCACCTCTGGGTCGCCGGAGAATTTCGCTTCGCCAGTCAGGCCGAACCGGAGACCATCGACGGCACCCCCGTCCCGGTCGCGATCCCGAGCGCTGACCCCGCCACCGATCTCATGGGCACGATGTCCTTCAACTCCTCGCCCAACGATCCTGCCTTCTTCCTCCACCACACCAACATCGATCGCATCTGGACCCAATGGGCAGCCAAGCACGGCAACGTCTACGAACCCACTTCCGGTGCCACCATGGGAATGAATGCCGACGACATGATGTGGCCCTACGCCATGCTCGGCATGCATGTCACCCCGAACATGGCCCTCACCACGGAGGCCTTCGGATACACCTACGAGTAGGTCGGAGGACCGCCCCATGCCAATCCCCGCGCCCTTCCTCGGTGCCGCCGTCCAGTTCGAACCCACTCTCGGCGACCGCAAGGGCAACTTCCGCACCCTCCTCAAACTCACCGAGGGTGCGGCCATCGCCGGTGCCAAGCTCATCGTCCTCCCCGAGATGGCAACCACCGGCTACTGCTTCCACGACCGCGCCGAGATCGCTCCCCACGTCGAACCGATCCCCGGTCCCACCACCGACGCCTTCACCGCGATCTGCGCCGCTCACGACTGCTGGATCGTCCTCGGCATGCCCGAGGTGCTCGAAGAGAGCGGCACCTACTACAACAGCGCCGTCCTCCTCGGCCCCAGCGGCGTCGAAGGGCTCTACCGGAAGACCCACGCCTACATCTCCGACCCCAAATGGGCCAAGGACGGCGATCTCGGCCTCCCCGTCTTCGACACCCCCCTCGGCCGCATCGGCATCGCCATCTGCATGGACGCCGCCTACCCGGAGACCTTCCGCATCCCTGCTCTCCGCGGCGCCGATGTCATCGCGTTTCCAACCAATTGGCTGACCGAGAAGGCCCCTTCACCAACCTGGTGGGCTCGTGCCGTTGAGAGCGGCGTTTACGTCATCGCCGCCAACCGGTGGGGACTCGAGCGCGGCGTTCAATTCGATGGCGGCTCATGCATCATCGATCCCGACGGCACGATCCTCAATAGCGTCGACGACGGCGACGCGGTCATCACCGCGACCATCGACCCCGCCCGCGCCCGCACCAAGCGACCCCACCCCGATACGCCCGGCCACCTCCTCGACAGCCGCCGCTATGACGCCTACACCACCCTCCCCCTCAACACCTACCTGTGGAACCCCACCGAAATGCACGGCCTCTACGGCCATCGTCCGCTCCCAGACGGCCGCAAATCCCGTATCGGCGTCCTCCAGATGGAACCCCACCCTGGCAACGCTGGTGCCAACCTCGCCACCGTCGCCTCGCTCCTCGCCACCAAAGCTGCGCGTGGTCTCGAACTCGTCGTGTTGCCCGAGTTCGCCCTCTGCGGCCAACCTGCGACGAAGATGCAGGCCGGCGCATGGGCAGAGCCCATCCCCGGTCCCTCCACCATCGCCCTCGCCGCCATCGCACAAGCGTCCGACTGCCGCATCGTCGCCGCCATGATCGAGCGCGACGGCCGCCGCCTGTTCAACACCGCCGTCCTCATCGGCCCCAATGGTCCCGACGGCGCATGGGGCGTCGAGTCCCGCTACCGCAAACTCCATCTCACCGACAGCGACGCCACATGGGCCACCCCCGGCAACCTCGGTCTCCCCACCGTCGACACCCCCCTCGGTCGCATCGGCATGCTGATCGGCTTCGACGCCCTCTTCCCCGAGGCGGCCCGCGTCCTCGCCCTCGATGGTGCCGATCTCATCGCCTGCCCATCCATGTGCGCGTATCCCGCCGTCGCCCCGTGGGGCGAGACCGCCATTCCCCAACCCGCATGGATCGAGGCTGGCCCCACCGACGACCACTTCCACCTCTGGCGCGAGCGCTCCCGTGAGAACAACACCTACGTCGCCTTCGCCAACACGCCGAAGGCCGGTGGTTGGTCGGGCATCTTCAGCCCCGGCCCGGAAGACGAACCGCGCAACGACGCCCTCGTTCGCGGCACCGATTTCGACCTCGCCACCACCACCATGGACACCACCGACAGCACGTCCCGCCAAGCCACGAACCCGGTCCGCGCCAAGCCGCTGCTCCGGATGCGCCAGCCCATCTGGTATGACCCCCTCCACGTCTCCCCCGAATCGTGGTTGCTCGGGGCCCCTCCGGAAGACTGGGAGTAGGGGATGCTCTCCAGCATCAAGGCCGCTCCCCTTCCGCGTTGGGGGCGTGGAACACCTTGTCCGCCATTGGCGTTTCTGTGCTGAGAAAGCCAGACGCATCCTCTAGCAGGATGCACATTTGCTACCATCGCGTTCACGGACCGATCGCAACGGAACACGAGCCCTTGCACATAACGCGTGAGTGGAGGAACCCATGGACCACGGACTGTTGCATCGCATCACTCGCCGCGGATTGGCCCGCGCCACTGGAGCGGTCGCAAGCGCCGGGATGATCGCCAAGCTCGAACAGGTCGAGCTCGCGCTCGCCAAGGACAAAGGCGCGCAGCGCACCGTCACCATCGCCAACCACAAGAAACGGAAGAAGCGCTACAAGATGCTGGTCTACGGCACGGCCGGCGGCCCCATCTACCGGGAACTGAAAAAGTCTTACCGCATGGTGAAGTACACCGGGAAGCAGGACCCCGGCAAGTTTCAGGGCGTCCTCTCAGACCACAACCGAATTTCCTACGAGCAATTCGCCGGCACCCCCATTTTCCGGCAGGCGTATGCCAAAGGCACGCGGCTCTTCTTCCTCAACACCAAACCCCGCTATATGCGGGACGTGATTGCTCGTGATCTCGGCGGCATCCGCTCCGATCCGATGCCCGGGTTCATCATCGACCGCCGCCGATCAGGGAACAACCCGCGCGGCCAAACCGTCGGCACGGCATGGCCGATCACCCTCGGTGAGGACGGACGGACCGGCGAGCGATCATTCCGCCATGCCGTCGCCGACCCCACGATCCATCCAGATCGCTTCGCCGATGCCTTCGATCTCTGGCTTGATGCCGCCTCGGAGAACCCGCGGCGAGTCACCCCGCAGTCGGTGAATGCATCGCCCGTCACCGCCTCTGCACCCCAATGGGGCACCGGGTACGTCGGACAGACCAATCAGCAACCGGTCACCTCTGTCGATGTCGACGCCTACGGCAATGTGTACCTGCCGATCATCGGCGTCGGAGGGATCGGCCAACCAGCATGCCCCGGGTACGACCAGGATTCCTACGGTCCGAACAACTACTGCTGGAGAGTCGACGCCAACTGGTCAATCAGTTGGGACTCCCCGACGACCACCTGGACGTCCTCCCCATTGACCTCGTCGAATCCGGTCGTCTTTATCCAGTCGGTCGTCACCGGGCTGTGGATGGACAGCACGATGGATCCCCCCGTGCAGGCCCCGACCTTGAACAACGACTCCGCCTGCGCGACGCCCCCAGCGCCAACCGGGGACGCTCCGCTCTCGATGTGGGTGTCGTCGTACATGTCCGGATCCCCCGATGGGACCGACTGCCTCGCCGGCAATTCCGGCAACGTGAATCTCTGCTACACCACCGACGCGAGGTATGAGACCCCCTACTGTGACAGCGATACCGGGCGTGGCCAATGGGGGCTTGGCGTGCGCGCCGTTCCCGCACTTGCCGGGTACAACATGTTCCTGGGCTACGACACCACGCTCACTCCCTCCGGCGGTGCGCCGGTGTTCGACTTCCAGGGCAGCTACCCCTGCAACGAAGACACCGTCCAGACACTCACCAGCGGTTCGAGCCACACACAGGGCTTCTCCATCGGGACGAACATCGGGTATGCCGACCACGGTGGAACTGCCACCGTCAACGCCGGCTACGAGGATGAGTGGGAAGTCGACAGCAGCACCTCCTATTCCATCCCGGAGTGGGAGTTCCTCACCACTGCTGCCGGTACCGCCTACACCGTGCCGTCCCAATCAGGGAACTACAACATTTGGGGGTCGTTCGACGGCACCGCGACCCCTCCGCAATATGCAAACAACAACTACGCGCTGACCATCGATCCCACCGACCTCAATAACCTCCAGTGCGGCCAGAATGCCGTCGTCGGACAGTCCTACTACGTCGGTGAGGCGAACGGCCAGGGCAGCGTCGATGTCACCACGACCTTCACCTACTGGGCCGGCACGACATCGCAAGTGGTGGATCTCAACCTGTGGGACCGGCCAAACGCCAGCACCCAGTACCCGACCACCCTTCTTCAAACCATCGCTGGCGGCACGTACCCGATGACGTTCACCTTGGCGACCGACAGCCGCATGATCAACCCGGTCGAAACGCCCACCACCTTCTCAGCGAGTTGGTCCGACCCGGTGGTCGTCTCTCCGCCGAACGCCACCCAGGTGTTGCAATCAACGCTGACGGTCACGCCGGATTCCGGAGTCGCTGCCTTCGACTACACCACGAGCATCCTGCTTGCGGTGGGACTCAACACGGAAAATCCGGGAGCCCTGAACGACCTGGTCACGCTCGAATCGATCACGGTTGGTGGAGCGGCAGTCCCGGGCGGTGCCGTCGGCAACCCGATTCAGGTTTCCGGTGGTCAGACACTGGAAATGACCTTCAACTACATCACCATCAACGACGCGCCGTACTTCTCCACGGCCTACGTCACCTCATCCAACCCGTCCGAATCGCTCTCTGCCGCCTGGGCCCAGGTGCCCATCAGCTATCAAGGGTCCTCAAATGGCAAGAGCCGATCTCGCGTGAAAGATCGTTGGTCCAAGAAGCGCGGCAACCGCTAACCCCGGTCCTCTCGGAGAAACACCGGGATGAGCTGACGGCCACTGCTTTTGCAGTGGCCGTCGCCGTTTTAGTCAGAACGGCTTCGCCACCATCAGCCAGAGCATCACCGCCCACAGCGTTGCCCATGCCCCAGCTGTCGCCCGGATCCACGTCCTGCGATCCGCGGCGTCCTCGCCGCGCTCCATCCGCGCCAATGCCCGCCGCTGATCCGGCAACAGCACGGCCAGTAAGATCGCGAACTCGATCACATAGAGCGCAATCGACGCGTGGAACCACCCCGAGTCCATCCACCCGCCGCGCCACCCCAACGCGATGCCGACCAGCGCCACCACCAGCGTCCCGTATCCGTACAGCCGCGACACCCGGTGCATCGCCCGCGCCTCCGCCACGTGCCCCGGGTCGAGATCCCGGGCGAACGCACTTGTCGCGTACGTCGCTGGCCCGAACGCCACGATCGCCGCGAAAGCATGGAGAAAGAGCAGCAACGCATACATGCCAACCACCGCCGTCACCGCCGGGCGTCACAATGCCGGCATGCTACCGTAGCCTTCACACCATGCGGATCACCTGAGTGAGGAGCACATCACCAGTGAAGCAGATCGCTCTCGTCCAACTTGGCATCGGCACCGTCGGCGGTGCGGTCGTGGAGCAGGTCATCGCCAACAACCAACGCTGGCAGCGTGACCTCGGCCTCGATCTCCGCCTCGTCGCTCTCGCGGGCAAAGACGGCGCCGTCACCACCACCGACCGTGGCGGCCACTCGCGCGCGTCCCTCCTCGAGGCTGTCGAATCCCGCCGACGCGGCGTCTCCCTGCGCGAGGCCATGCACGCCTCCTCCGTCACGCCGGTGGTCGATGCCATCTCCCGCCTTGCCGCCTCCACCCCAACCATCGTCCTCGACGCGGCCGCCGGCACCGAAACCGCCGATGCCCTCGTCGCCGCCCTCAAGGCCGGCGGTGCAGCCGTCCTCTCCAACAAAGCGCCGATGGCCCTCCCCACCAGCGATCCCCGCTCGACTGAGCTTTGGAATGCTGCCGCGCTCGGAGGCCGCCTCCGCTACGAGGCCACCTGCGGCGCCGGCCTCCCGGTGATCTCGACCCTGCAGACCCTCCTCGCCACCGGCGATCGCGTCATCGACATCCAAGGCGCCCTCTCCGGCACGCTCGGCGCCATCTTCTCGATGCTCGCCGCCGGCACCCCGTTCTCCGATGCCGTCCGCAAGGCCAAGGACCTCGGCTACACCGAGCCCGACCCACGCGATGACCTCTCAGGCCTCGACGTCGCACGCAAAGCCCTCATCCTCGCGCGCACCATGGGCCGCGCGGTCGATCTCGCCGACATCACCG
>JAPOLF010000120.1 GCA_029977305.1 bacterium
GCATTATGGAATCAACCAGCCATGACATATGAGTGAATGAACGGCTTGGCTATTTCACAATGGCAATCGCGATCAAATTTTATCGGAGTCACCACCCGCAGCAATGCGTTGGCGAAGCGCGGCATCGGCGGCGGATTCGGTGGGGCTCGGTGGGGGCACGCGTGACCTCATATACATCGTCGGGCGAACGACACCCGGCGACGATGCCGCCGGGTGTCACTCGGTGAATCCTACGCCGACTCCGTTTTTGCTGCCGCCCGGATCTGTTCCGCCAACTGTGCCGGCACCGGTTGATAGTGGGAGAACTCACTGGAGAATGAACCGCGCCCTTGCGTGATGGAGCGCAGATCGGTGGCGTACTTCTGGATCTCGGCCGCGGGAACCGTCGCCTCGATCGTCGTGGCACCGCCCGCAGCGGGAGTCATCCCGGCGACGTGTGCACGTTTGGTGTTGAGATCACCCATCACGTCCCCGGTGAAGTTGTCAGGGACAGTCACACGGAGCATCAGCACCGGTTCGAGCAAGGTGGGCTTCGCCTGCAGGATCCCCTGCTTGAACGCCTCCTTGGCCGCGATTTTGAAGGACATCTCGTTGGAATCGACGGCGTGATAGGAGCCGTCGGTGAGTGTCACTTTGATGTTCACCACCGGATAACCCGCAAGGGGACCGTGGTCCATGCCTTCGCGGACGCCTTTCTCCACCGCAGGAAAGAAGTTCTTCGGGACCGACCCACCGACCACCGACTCGGTGAAGACGAAGTCGCCGTCGCTCAGCGGTTCAAGTTCCAACACGACGTGGCCATACTGGCCGGACCCCCCCGTCTGCTTCTTGTGCTTGTAGCTGCTGCTGGTCTTCCCTGAAATGGTCTCGCGGTAGGCGACGCGGGGCAGCCCAAGGTCCACGTTCACCGCAAAGCGGCGAGACATCCGTTCCAATGCGATTTGCACGTGCGGTTCGCCGAGCCCGGAGAGGATCGCCTCACCCGTGGCGGGATCGCGGCTCAGTTGAAGCGTCGGGTCCTCCTCGACGAGGCGATGGAGCGCGGGGCCCATCTTGTCGAGATCGACCTTGGTCTTGGGGTGCACCGCTGCGGAGTAGGACGGCGATGGAAATGTGATGCCATCGAGCACGAGGGGATAGCCGTTTTCACTGAGGGTGTCGCCGGTGGTCACACTCGCCAACTTCGCCACCGCACCGATGTCTCCGGCACCGATGAAGTCCGTTGCGAGATGGTCCTTACCGCGCACGTAGAAGAGCTGCCCGAGGCGCTCATGTTCGCCGTTGGTTGCGTTGAGCACCTGAGAGTTGGATTTCAGCTGCCCGGAGTACACGCGAAAGACGGAGACGCGCCCCACGTGCGGATCGGCGATCGTCTTGAAGGCGAGTGCGGCGAGGTGGCCCGTGTCGTCGGCGCGGAGCACCTCTTCGGCACCGTTGTGCATGGCGCGCGCCTCGGTTTCGGCAGCAGAGGGGAGGAGGTCGACGATCGCATCGAGCAGCGGCTGCATGCCGCGATTGCCGCTGGCGGAGCCGCACAGCACCGGGACCACCGTGCCGTCCTTCACGCAGTTGGTGAGTTCGTGGCGGAAGTCGTCAACAGCGATGGTCTCGCCATCGAGGTACCGGAGGAGGAGTTCCTCGTTGTGCTCAGCAATCGCCTCGAGGATCTGCTTGTGATAGGGCTCCTGCGCCTCGAGCAGGTCATCTGGGATCGGACCGATCTCAAATCCGCCGTCGGCATTGTCATGGAAGGTGTGCGCCTCCTCGGAGAGGAGATCGACGATTCCCTTGAATCCCTTCTCTTTGCCCACCGGGAATTGGATCGGTGCAAGCCCCTTGCCGAAGGCCTCTCGAGCGGCGGCGAGTGCGCGGTCGAAATCGGCATGCTCGCGATGCAACTTGTTCATGAAGATGAACTTGGGAATGCCGCGCGCCTCGATCAACCGCCACGCGGTCTCCATTCCCACCTCGACTCCGGCGGACGCGTCCATCACGATGATGGCGGCGTCGGCGACCCGAAGGGCGGAGAGGGCCTCACCGACGAAATCCGCGTAGCCCGGGGTGTCGATGATGTTGATCTTGGTGTCGCGCCACTCGAGCGGGGCGACCGCGACGCTCACCGAGATCTTGCGCTTGATCTCATCCGGATCGTGATCGCTGACCGTGTTGCCATCTTCCACTTTGCCGAGCCGAGAGATGACCTTGGTGTCGAACAGCAACGCCTCGGTCAAAGAGGTCTTGCCTGCGCCACCGTGGCCCAGCAGGACGATGTTCCGGATGCGATCCGCAGGGTAGTGCTTCACCGTCGACCTCCTCGAAACGACCGCCGTGCTCGGATCGGCGATCGGGAGACGAGGTTGCGCCTCTGCTGACCAACGACAGTGGTGGTCTGGCTCAGTTGGTCAGGCATGGTCGGCGCGATGGCTCATCGCCCGAGGCACTCTCCGCACACGCGATCCGGGCCGGACTGGGGCAACGTCGCCTCAGTCGGCGCGCTTGGGCGTCTCGGGAATGCACGACCGCGCGATGGCGCTCAGCGCCATCGCCGCCCGATCCCGGGATGCTGGCGCGGTAGCGGCAGTATACGAGGCTCAAGTGATGTGCGCGTGATCCGTCCTGGCGATCAATCGAGGAGATAGCGTCCTTTGTGCAGGAATGGCGTGCCGTCGATGGTGACGACCCCCTCCTCGCGCAGGTCGCAGATCAGATCCCAGTGGACGCTGGAATCGTTGGTGCTGCCCGTTTCCGGATACCCCGCTCCGATGGCCATGTGGACCGTGCCGCCGATCTTCTCGTCGAACAGGATGTTCTTGATGAACCGCTGGATGCCGAAGTTGGTCCCAAACGCAAACTCGCCGAGGTGCCGGGAACCGGCGTCTGTGTCGAGCGTGCGGATCAGGAACTCCTCCCCGGAGGCCGCTGAGGCATCGACCACGGCGCCGTCCTCGAACCGCAGGCGGATGTCCGAAATCGCGCGACCCTGCGTCACCACCGGGAACGAGAAGCGGATGTGCCCGTTGACCGAGTTCTCCACCGGTCCGGTGAAGATCTCGCCCGACGGGAAATTGCGCTTGCCATCGGAATTGATCCACGTGCGCCCAGCGATGGAGAGGGTGAGGTCCGTGTCGGGCGCGGTGATGCGCACTTCGTCATGCCCGCGCAGATGCTCAATCATCGCGGCCTGCATGCGCGATTGCTCCTGCCACGCGGCGGCGGGATCCGGCACATTGAGTCTGCACGCCTCGAAGACGAACTCGGCAAAGGCATCGGAGTCCATCTCCGCGTCCATGGCATAGCCGTCCGTGGGAAAGAGGGTGAGCGACCATCGCTGCAGACCCGCGGCGGCGCGCTGCATCCCGGCCTGCCGCAAGGGGGTGCGGGCGCGATTGCGAGCCGTCTGCTTGGCCGGATCGACCGCCGACAGACTGCGCGTGTTTGCGTCGGAGGAGATCATGATCCGGACATCGGCGTCTTCGAAGGGGAAGCGATCGATCGGGGAGAGGTAGGCGATCTGAGCGTCGTCACCGAGATGCAAGAGATCGCCGCACGCTCCGGGAAGACCGATCAGCAGGATCGGGTGACCTCCGCGCTTGAGCGTCTCGCGGTAGACGGCACGAAGCAGCGGCTCTGCCACTGACGATCCGGTGATCGCCACCACGTCGCCCGGTTGGACGTTGGTGCAGTACCCGGTGAGCGTGGATGCCCAGCGATTGATGCGCGGATCAGATGCCGAAACCATCAGCGCCTCCCTTTGATGAGCACCACCCCGACCAGCAGCGCGAGCACGCCGAGAATGCGGAGCGCATCGATCGGCCGCGGCGTCGTGCCGAATGCCCCGAAGTGATCGAGCGTGACCGCGGCCAGCAATTGCCCGGTGATCACACAAGCGAGAAAGAGGCCAACCCCCAACCGCGAGGAGATCGACGCGGCGGCGAAGAGATAGGGAGCCGCGATGAACCCCGTGAGGCCGAGCAGCGCGGGGATGCCGTGCGTGGCCATCGCGAGAATGCCACCAGCGACCAACGCGATTCCCCCGGTGAACCACGGGCTGGTGAAGGCCGCAGGGAGCATCACCACCTTGTCGGCAGACGCTTGGATCGCGAGCGCGAGACTCAGCGCGGCGAGGGTGCCGAGGATGCTCACGAACGATGACTCGGCGGGTCCGCGCAATCGTCCCATGAACCCCAGCAACGCCACCTGAAGGGACTGGGTGCATCCCAGCGCGATGGTGACCGCGATGAAGACCAGCGTCATGTGCGATTGCATCAGGCGGTGATCTCCCACCAATCGGTGCTGAGGCGACGCACCGCCGACTCGTCGATCTCCACCCCGAGCCCGGGACGATCGGTGAGGGTGATGCGCGGCGGGTCGTAACAGGAGCGCAGATCGCCGATGTCCTCTGCGATCATCAGCGGACCACCCATCTCCACCGTCTCGATGTTGTGGCAGGCGAGCGCGGTATGGAGCCCCGCCGCGGAAGCGATCGAACTCTCCACCATCGTCCCGATCTGGGCGGTGATGCCTGCCGTCTCGGCAATGGCGTTGGTGCGCATCGCGGCGAGGATGCCGCCCGTCTTCATCAACTTGATGTTGACCAGGTCTGCCGCCCGCAGTGCCACGACTCGCTGCATCTCGCGGGGGCCGTGACATCCCTCGTCGATCATGATCGTGGCGCCGGTGCTGCGGCGGACGTCGGCGAGGCCCTCGATGTCCCACGCGGCGACCGGCTGCTCGATGTAACGGGGTGCACTCGGCAGCATCGCGCGGATCGCTTGAATTGCCACACCGGCGGTGCGCCAACCTTGATTGACATCAACTTTGATAGCAATGTCCGGTCCGACCGCCTCACGCACTGCAGCGACCCGCTGCGCATCGAACAACGGTCGCTGGCCGTCCCCCACCTTCAGCTTGACGGTGGAGAACCCGAGCGCGACGTGCTCGCTCGCTTTCCGTGCCATCACCTCCGGGTCCAACATGCTCACCACCCGCGAGATCTCGAGATGGGGACGCGCACGGCCGCCGAGCAACACCCACAGCGGCACATCGAGCGCGCGGGCGACGAGATCATGCAGGGCGATGTCAATCGCGGCTTTCGCGGCAGGGGCTTCGCCGACCAGTTCGTCCATGCGCCGCAGCACATCCTCCCGGTCGCGCGCGTCGAGGCCGATGAGGTGGGGGCAGAGATCGTCGCGGAGCATGGCGGCAACGCTGGACCACGTCTCTCCCGTGACGATCTGGTCCGGCGTGGCTTCGCCCCAGCCAATGGCGCCATCAGCGGTCCGGAGCCGGATGAGGATGCTCGGGATGTCGACCTGCGCACCGTAGGCGATGATGAATGGCTCGATCAGCGGGAGGCGGATCGGAATCACGTCGACGGCGGCGATCCGAAGCGGTGGCAATGCCATGGGATGCAACTCCTGCGCTACGTGTGCGGCTCGAGCAGATAACGACCGACGCCGGCCGCTGCGGACGAGGCAAAGCCGGTGATCTCCCAGCCTTCGGCGAACGCGCCTTCGAGTTCGGTGCGCAGAGCCATGCGCCAACGTCGTGCTTCGTCGAGATCAGTCGCCATCAGCGTGTCGATGTCGCTGGGGAGTTCGATCGCGACCGCAGACTCGGCGATGCCTGAGGTCCAGAGTGGCAGATGATCAAGACTGCCCGGGGCGCGCAGTCCGCCATGGATGAGTCGTTGCTGCACCCGCGGGGAATCGATGCGCCAGTGCATGTGCAGGCGATCGGTGGGCAGTCCGCCGTAAAGGGACGTGCCGAAGGATTCCCCGTACCGATTCTGCTCGTAGAGGTGACAGGTGGCACCGAGTTTCTCGATGTTGAGGCGCGCGTTTGCCGCGCGGAGGGGATCGACCGTCCAGACGATCAGGCCATAGCCGTGGCCGGCGGCGATCGCTGCCTGCAGCTTCTTCAGCTCGGCCCCGATGCCGAGGTTGCGGTGTTCGTTCCGCACCATGAGAAAGTCGGAGAGCATGCGGGCCTCGTGGTGGAGATATCCGCCCCAACCGATCACCACCCCGGCAACGGCCTCGCCGGCGCCATCTGGCACGAATGCCCCGATCACCTCGCCACCGGTTTCCTGCACGACCACCAACGAGCT
>JAPOLF010000121.1 GCA_029977305.1 bacterium
CACCAGCGGCATCTCTGCCATGCCACGAGCCCCGAACGCCCCCTCGGGATCGGCTAGCTCGAGCACCACCGGGACGATCTCGCGCGGCATGTCAAGCGCGGTCGGCAGCAAGTACGTGCTGAATCCCGGTGTCAGGATTTTGCCATCGCGAACCTTCAGTTCCTCGAGCAGGGCATACCCGAGGGCCTGTGCGAGGCATCCCTCGATCTGCCCTTCGACCTGCTGCATGTTGAGCGCGCGCCCGACATCGTGCACGGAGATGACGCGCTCGACGAAGACCACTCCGGTCCGGGTGTCCACGGCGACTTCGACCGCTTGCGCCGCGTAGCCATAGCAATAATTTGGCACGCCCTCCCCGGTGATCGGGTCCAGCGGCGTCGTCGCGGCCGGACGGTATTGGACGGTCGCCTCCACCACATCGTCATCGGAGTTCCGATAGCGCGCGAGCGCCTCGGTGGCGGCATCGTGGACCGCACGGCCGGCCATCAAGGTGAGGCGCGAGGCACTGGCGCTGCCGGCGTTCGGAGCCTCGCTGCTGTCATCGGTGACGAGGGCGATCGCCTCCGGCGCGAGACCCAACACCTCGGCCGCGACCATCCGCATCGCGAGGTGCGTGCCCTGACCGACATCGGCAGCGCCGATGCGCAAGGTCGCGCTCTCCGGTTCGCCACGACCCCGCACCTCGACGGTCGCGGTCGCCTGCTCCGGGAACCCGAACGAATAGCCGAGATTCTTGTGACCCGCGGCGATGCCGATCCCGCGCTTCAGCCACGACGGATCGGCCGCCCGGGTCTCCGCCAGCGCCTCGCGCCAGCCGCGTTCCGCGACCTCAGTCTGGCAGCGCTCCAGCACCGGCCATGCACTGACGCCCGGGGGCAAGACATTGCGGGTGGGTTCGATGCTGCCCTCGCGGTAGATCGTGTGCCGGCGGAACGCGATCGGATCGATGCCGAGGGCGTGGGCCAACCGGGTGACCATCACTTCGCTGGCAAAACACGCTTGCGGTGCCCCGAAGCCGCGGAAGGCGCCGCTGGGGATGTTGTTCGTGTAGGCGACGAGACCGTCCACGTGGACCGCCTCCACCTCATAACACCCGGTGGCGAAGAGGGTGGCAACCTTGGCAACTTCTTGACTTGTTGAGGCGTAGGCGCCGCCATCGAGGACGACGGTGGCCTCCACTGCGGTGATCCGGCCGTCACGGGTGGCCCCCCACCGACAGCGCGTGGTCACCGGGTGGCGTTTGTGATGGGCGAGAATCGATTCCTCCCGTGTCCACTCGATGCCAACACGGCGGCCCGTCTTCCACGCCGCGAGCGCCAAGAGATGTTGCACCGAGAGATCTTCCCGGCCGCCAAAGGCCCCGCCGATCGCGTTGTACCGGACGACAACCTGCTCCTCGGGGAGGGCGAGCATCTGCGCGATCTGCTTGCGGTCCTCGTGGAGCCACTGGCCCGCCGTCTCGATGATGACCCGGCCATCGGGCTCGACCCATGCGGTGCCGGCTTCGGGTTGGAGGTAGGCATGCTCCTGCCATGAGGTCCGGAATTCGCCCTCCAGAATCACGTCAGCCGCGGCGAACCCGGCGGCGAGATCACCTCGTCGCAGCGGCATCTGGAACAACAGGTTGCTATCGAGGTGTTGGTGGAGCAGCGGGGCGAACGGCGCGAGGGCGGCGTCCGGGTTGAAAACGCCCGGCAGTGGCTCGTACGCCACCTCCACGTGCTTGGCGGCAGCATGGGCCGCCTCACGGGAGGTCGCGACCACGATGGCGACCTTGTCCCCAAGGAAGCGGACCTTCTCGGAGCAGAGGACAGGCTGGTCGTGATCGATGAGGCCGAAAGCGTTGTAGGGGACATCGTTGGCGGTGAGGACGGCCACGACTCCCGGCATCGCACGCGCGGCGTCGGTCGATACCCCGAGGATGCGCGCATGGGCATGCGCAGAGAAGACCACGGCGAGATGCAACGTGTCGGGATCGATCTTGTCCGCGGGGTATGCGGCCGCTCCGGAGACTTTGCCCAGTGCATCGTGACGGGGCAGCGGTTGTCCGATGATCGACTGTCGGGTCACGATGCCACCTGCCCACTCGCCAGTCGGACCGCGTCGAGGATCTTGCGGTAGCCTGTGCAGCGGCAGAGGTTGCCGCTCAGCCCGATGCGCATCTCCTCGTCGGTGAGGGTGGTGCGCTCCTGCGCCAGTTTGGTCGCCGCCATCACCATTCCGGGAATGCAGAATCCGCACTGCACCGCGCCGCAGGAGACGAATGCCTCCTGCATCGTGTTGAGGCGGCCGTCGTGGGCGAGTCCCTCGATGGTGGTGACGCTCATGCCGTGCGCTTGCGCCGCCGGGGTGACGCAGGACATCACCGCCTTCCCGCCGAGCCACACGGTGCACGATCCGCATTCACCTTCGTTGCAGCCTTCCTTGGTGCCGGAGAGGTGCGCCTCGTCGCGCAGGGCGCGCAAGAGGGTGGTGGTGGAAGACGCGGTCCAGCGGTGCGGTGCGCCGTTGATCGTGGTCTCGATGATTCCGGCGAACGGTGTGGGGGACGGAGCATCGCTGTGCGTCTCGAGAAGCACCGGATCGGCTGGGAGCAGATCACCGCGATCCTCGCCGATGTGCTCGAGGGATTCGGCGACGAGTGCCGCAGTCGTGGCGAGGCGATACTCGCGGGAGCCGCGGACATCGGAGATCGGGGTCGACTCCTCCGCGGCGATGGCACCTGCCTCCAGCCACGTCGCCTCTTCGAGAACCTTGCCGATCAGAAACGCCTCGGCGCGTGGTGCTCGGATGATCGTCGGACCAACCGATCCGAGGGCGATGCGGCACGCTGCGACGCGGTCTCCATCGAACCGCACCACCGATGCCGCGTGCACGACGGAGATCGACTGCGCGCGCCGCAAGCCGAGGGTGACGTAGTGGCCGCGGCTGTGGGTGTCGAGACGCGGCACCCGGATGCCGGTGACCATCTCGTCGGCCTCGAGCACGGTCTTCCGCACCCCGAGGTGAAACTCGCTGATGGGCACCTCGCGGGAACCGCGGCTCGACCGGATCAGGACGATCGCATCGAGGGCGACCAGCGGCGTGATGGTGTCATTGGCAGGGGATGCGGTCACGATGTTGCCGACGATCGTCGCCCGCGAGCGCAGTTGTGGTGCACCGATCACCCAACACGCCTCGGCGAGCGGGAGGATCCCGCTGCGGCATCCGGGATGGCGCAGGACGTCGTTGTGGGTCACCAGTGCCCCGAGCGTGATCATGCCATCGCGCTCGCTGATCTCCTGCAGGCCCGGAACCCGCGTGAGGTCGATCACGTGCGGGTTGCTGCGGACACCGCGTGAATACTCGACCATGAGGTCGGTGCCCCCGGCGACGAACCGGGCGTCGTGCCCGTACCTCGCTTTCAGCGCGAGCGCCTCGTCAAGGGTCTGCGGTTGATGGAAGGTGGACCAACTGGGCATCGTTGCACTCCGTGGTGGCCGCCGACGCGTCGTCGCGCCGAGGTGGTTCACGTGGGCCGGATCATGTGGCCGCGTCGATGAACTGCGCTCTGCCCATCGTGCCAGATCAGTTCGCCCCCTGCATAGGTGGCAACAACGCTCCCCCGGAAGTCTCGCCCCACGTATGCGCTGTGGTGGTGGCGGTAGCGGAGGTCCTCGGCGCGCAACGTGAAGGTCCGCTCGAGGTCGACGATCGCGATGTCAGCGATATGCCCGGGGGCGATGCGCCCGCGCGGTCCGAGCCGGAAGCGCTCGGCGACGGTGCTCGCGGAGGCCCGGGCCACGGTTGGGAGATCAAGTCGTCCGTGATGGTAGCCCTCGGAGAGGAGGGCGGGCAGCGACGACTGGCATCCGGAAATGCCGCCCCACGCCGCGAAGGGCTCGCCCCCGGATTTCATCGAGGGCGGCGCAGGCGAGTGGTCGGAGCCCACCGTCTGGATCTGCCCTGACGCCAGCGCATCCCACAGACCGAGGCGGTTTGCCTCGCTGCGAAGCGGAGGGGCGCATTTCCCGTGCGCACCGAGGGCCGGGAGGTCGTCCGCGGTGAAGGTCAGGTAATGGGGACAGGTCTCGCAGGTGACATCCACCCCACGCGCACGCCCCGCGACGACCTCCGCCACTCCCTCCACACTGCTCACGTGGACGATGTGGAGCTTGCACCCTGTTCCATCAGCAATACGAATCGCGCGCGCGATCGCCTCCGTCTCGGCGTGCACAGGCCGGGTCGCGACCCAATCCGCCCATGAGGTCTTCCCCGCCCCCACCGCACGTGCGGCGAGCTCCGCGGTGATCGCGTCGTTTTCCGCGTGGACCGCGACCACCAACCCGCGCGCCGCGGCGATCTCCATCCCGATGAGCAGGGTGGCGTCATCGGCAGCAGGGAACTCGGCGATCCCGGAGTTCGACATGAACGCCTTGAACCCGATCACCCCGGCATCAGCGAGTCCGGAGAGTGCTTCGCGATTGATCGGGGTGAGTCCTCCCCAGAGGGCGAAGTCGACGATGGAGGAGGACTCGGCGGCGGCTCGCTTGAGTTCGACCTCGGTGGCGGTGAGGACCGGTGGGTCGCTGTTCAATGGCATGTCGATCGCGACGGTGCCACCCCCCGCGGCGAGGGCGAGTGATCCTGTCGCCCAGCCCTCCCAATCGGTGCGGCCGGGTTCGTTGAAGTGGACGTGCGCATCGATCATCCCGGGAAGGAGATGCATCGCGGTGCAGTCGCGCTCCTCGTCCGTCGTCCCGCCGATGCCGGTGGCGAGTTCGACGATCATCCCGTCACGAATGCCGACATCGGCGCGGATCACCGCCCCATCAAGGACCACGGACCCGTTGCGCAGCACGAGATCGAACGTGCTCATGGGTGCCCTTTCGCGAGCGCGATCACGGCGTCGGTGAGGACGCCGATCGCGAGCGGAAGATCCTCGGAGTAGATCGCCTCATCCGGATGGTGGCTGATGCCGCCGTGACAGCGGAGGAAGAGCATCCCGACCGGGCAGGCAGCTGACATCGCCACCGCATCGTGCCCCGCTCCGCTCGCCAGCAGTCGCACCGGGAGGCCGCGCCCGCCAATCGCCTCCTCAAGCGCCCGGATCATCGCCGGAGCCATCGGCACTGCTGGATTCTCCTGAACGATCGACCACTCAATCGTGGCGCCGCGATCGGAGGCAGCACGTTGGGCGACCTCCCGCAGGTGAACCACGGCTTGGTGGCGGACGGCATCGTCGCTGGATCGGATGTCGAGGGTGAGGTGAACCCGTCCGGGGATGACGTTGCTCGCTCCGTCGACGACATCGAGCAGACCCACTGTTGCCAATAGGTTGTCACTCTTTCGGGCGAGATCCTCCGCGGCGAGGACGATGGCGGATGCTGCGGCGAGGGCATCGTGGCGCAAGGGCATCGCCACCGTTCCCGCGTGTCCGGGTTCGCCGCGCACGGTGACCGCGACACGCGTCTGCCCGGCGATGGCGGTGACCACCGCGAGCGGGATGCCCTCGTGCTCCAGTGCCGGGCCCTGTTCGATGTGGGCTTCGAGATACCCGATCACCGGACCCCCGATGGCCGCAGTGCCGATGGCGTCCGGGGATCCGCCGAAGGCAAGGCAGGCGTCGGCGAGGGAGACGCCCTGTGCATCGACGCGGTCCCACAGCGCGGTGTCAAAGGTCCCGGCCACGGCGCGGCTCCCGAGGTAGGTCGTGTGGAAGCGAAGGCCCTCCTCATCGGCGAAGGCGATGAGGTCGAGGTTCACCGGGAGGGTCACTTCGCCCTTGCGCAGTGCCTCAGCGACGGCCAGTGCCAGCACCACGCCGAGTGGGCCGTCATACCTCCCGGCGTTGCGGACGCTGTCGAGATGACTGCCGAGCAGCAACGTGGGTGCATGCGGAGTGGCGGTGGGGAGGCGCCCGATGAGATTGCCGATGGCGTCGCGCCGGGTGGTGAGGCCTGCGTCGCGCATCCACGTCTCCACGAGATCCATGGCGGCACCGAGTGCCGGGGTGCCATAGCCTCGCGTGATGGCTCCGGGGTCCTCGGAGCAGCGCGCGAGGGCATCGCACCGTGCAAGCACACGCTGGGAGAGTTCTGTCAGGATG
>JAPOLF010000122.1 GCA_029977305.1 bacterium
CCCGGCAGCCAGCGCATCCAGCGAGGCAACGTCGCCGTCGCGGGTCACGGTGACCACCGGGTCGGGCAGGAAGGCAACAGGATCGGCCGCGCCGTCTTCGAGAATCGCAAGGTGCCCGTCGGACATCCCCAGCACCGTGCCGGAGACCGAGATCGGCAACACCCCCGCATTCGCCGCGCTCACGGTCGATACCGTGTCGTCGAGCAGCACCGCGATCACCGCGAAGGCCGCCAGCGTCAGCGTGGTCAGCGTCCGGAACACCCGGCCGCGCCGAGTCGGGGAGGAATCTGCAGGAAGGGAGGGGAGGGAGGTCATCATCGCGAGAAGTCCTTTGCATGTCGGCGGCAGTGCCGACCATCGACAAGACAGGTCCCAGCGGAACAGCCATCGATCAGCGTGCCTCGGCGGTGGCCGGAGCCTCGTCCCCTTCCGGATCGAGGTTGAGGCTCCGGTCGGCGGTCTCCCGGCTGCGGACCGGGGTGACCGCCCTGTCACCGATACGTACGTACACCTTCGGCGGTCGGTTTCGGGGAAACCGTCCCCTCTGGCGTCCGGCGAGGGCCGATCGCGGGTCTGCGGGGTGCTTCACGGATGCGGGTGGAGCGATACGGAGCGGTCAACGCGGTCGATGCGGTGGGATCGGCGACGTCAGCGGGTCCGTTCGTATCTAGAACAAATGTACCGAACGCATGTCCGGATGTCAAGTGGGTTCAGAACAGACGTTCCCATGCGGTTTCCGCCCGGTCACCCCCGGTTCCTCTGTTGGCGGCACGGAACTTGCCCCGCTTCCCATCCGTCAGGGTTGTGGCAGCATAAGGCGGGATTCACCCCCGCACCGCGCAGAGGAGGCACCATGGACGCATTCAAGAAGTTCTTCGACGATTCCAGCGCTCGTCTGAAGGAGGCGCTCGACGACAACGACAAGCTCGACCAGATGCTCGCCGATGCCAAGACCAAGTTCGGCGAATTGACCTCCGACGAGCAGCGCGCCGAGGTCACCGCGGGACTCAACAAGGCCCTCGAGAACGCCAAGAACGCCACCGAGGAGCAGCGCGCCAAGATCTCGGAGACCATCCAGCAGATGAAAGATCAGAAGAAGGCCTGATCCACTCCAGGCACGGAATGCCAACGCCGACGTCGCCCTGCGCGACGTCGGCGTCTTCTTCTCCCTGCCAAGGTTGCTCACCAGCCTCGCCGGCGCGCCACTGCGGCGACGCCGGCTTCTTCACGCCCGATCAGCCGCGACGGCGTCGTCGGCGCGAAGCCACGCATCGTCCCTTCCGACACCGCATCCCGCTCGCACAGCCGAACGCCCCGCAGGTGTCCTCGACGATCGCGACGCACCCGCCGTTCAGACACATCATCGTCGCCGGACACTGGCATGTTTCTTCCGCCGAGACGCGATGCCCGCCGATCAACCCCAGCAGCCCGCCGATGACCACGCCGCGCCGCGGGTGGGTGTGCATGGTGCCGAAGCCGTTCCCCTTCATCCCGTCGCTCCTTCGGAGATGGTGATGGCGAAAACCACATGCCATCACGGTAGCGGCTCTGGGTGAACAGACCGTGAGCCTCAAGGGTTGCGCTGGTGAAATCGCAAGCCGTGCCCACCGCCGATTCCGCATGCGAAGATGCACCCACGATCCAACTTGCCGCTTGGAAGGAGACCCTTCGCATGTCCCGACGTCGCATCGACGCCTCCCACGTCATCGCCTACCAGGACGGCGGCCACCGCCACCTCGTCGACGGCACCGTCGTCACCGATGGCAACACCATCGTCCACGTCGGCCCCAAGGGCTCTTTCAACGAACCCGTCGACGAGACCATCGATGCCACCGGCATGATCCTCACCCCGGGCTTCATCAACACCCACGCCCACTTGTATGAGTCCCCCCTCGACAAATCCTTCGTCGAGGACAAAGGCCGCCGCCAGTTCTATCTCTCCGGCCTCTTCGAGTACCTCCCCGTCCGCTCCATGGCGATGGATGATGAGGGCGCCCGCGCCTGCCTCGCTTACTCGATGGCCGAGCTCCTCCGCACCGGCACCACCACCGTCCTCGAGATCGGTTCCTATGGCGATTGGGCGATCGAGGAAGCGGGCAAGGTCGGCATGCGCCTCAGCATGGGCCTCGGTTACCGCTCCGGCCGCTGGTACACCGACGATGGCAAAGCCGTGAAGTACGAGTGGAACGAAGAGGCCGGCCTCGCCAACATGAAGAAGGCGATCGACTTCCTCGAGCGCACCAGCGGCAGCCAGAACGGCCGCATCACCGGCTTCCTCTCCCCGTCACAAGTCGACACCTGCACCGAGGATCTCCTCCGCAAGTCCCGCGATGCCGCCACCAATCTCGGCGTCCCCATCGCGCTCCACACCTCACAATCCGTCAACGAGTTCCTCGAGATGACCCGCCGCCACGGCAAGACCCCCATCGAGTGGCTCCGCGACATGAACTTCCTCGGCCCCGATGTCATCCTCGGCCACTGCATCATCCTCGCCCCCGGCAGCTGGACCAACTGGCCCGGCGACGACATCGGCATCCTCGCCGACACCGGCACCAACGTCGCCCACTGCGTCTGGGTCTTCGCCCGCCGCGGCATCGCCATGGAGTCCTTCGCCCGCTACGTCGAGCGCGGCGTCAACATGACCCTCGGCACCGACACCTGCCCGCAGAGCATGATCGACTCCCTCCGCTACACGGCAGTCGTCTCCAAGGTCGTCGACCGCCAGACTGAAGTCGCCACCGCCGCCGATGTCTTCAATGCCGCCACCATCAACGGCGCCAAGGCCATGGGCCGCGACGATCTCGGTCGCATCGCTCCCGGTGCCAAGGCCGACCTCCTCCTTTGGGAGGGCCAGAGCCTCTTCATGGTCCCCCTCCGCGATCCCCTGCGGAATCTCGTCTACTCTGCCCAGCCCGAAGACCTCCACACCGTCATCATCGACGGCGAGGTCCGCATGAAGGCCCGCGAGATCCCCGGCGTCGACGTCCCCGCCCTCGCCCGTGACCTCCAGGCCGCCGGCGAGCGCATGTGGGCCAACGTCCACAAGGGCGATTGGGCCGGTCGCGATATCAACCAGTTGGCACCGCAGACGTTCCCGCCGTTCCGCGGGTAAGATCACGCAGGTTCGACAGCGAAAGGAGCACCGATGACCCCCGAAGAGAAGCTCGCCTCACTCGGCTACGACCTCACCGAGGCCAAGGCCAGCCACCCCGCCATGAATGTCGGCACCATCGTCGGCAATCTGATGTGGCTCTCCGGTTCCATCACCCCGCCCAAGGACGGCGTGCCCTGGAAGGGTCGCGTCGGGGAGACCTACACCGTCGAAGAGGGCTACGAGGCCGCCCGCCTCTGCGCGGTCGCCCAGCTCGCCGCCGCCAAGACCATGCTCGGCGACCTCTCCCGCATCAAGCGCGTGATCAAGGTTCTCGGCCTCGTCAACTGCGCCCCCGATTTCACCAACACCTCCGGCGTCATCCACGGCTACTCGGAACTCCTCGTCGAGGTCCTCGGCGAGAAGGGCAAGCACGCCCGCTCCGCCATCGGCGTGCAGGCGCTCCCGCAGGGTGTCCCCGTCGAGGTCGAGACCATTTTCGAGATCGAGTGACGCGGAACTATTCAGCCACCAAACACACGGCCGGCCGGGATCTCCCCGACCGGCCGTGCGCATCTCCTCGGAACGAGGCTCACCCCTGAGCGTAATTGCAGAAGTACGGGCCGCCCGACGCCCACTGCGTGCAGGTCACGACGTCGTAATCCGGGCGACTCGGGCACGCCGTCTGCGGTTGCTCGTTGGGATCACAGCTGTAGAACCCGAAATAGCACGATCCCTGATCGAGGAACATGTCGCACGCGGTCCCCTGAATCCCATTCACGGTGACACACACCTGATCGTAGGCGCAGTCACCGTCATCGGCACACGCGCCGCCCGGGTCCGCCACATCCACCGCGGCGATGCCGGCACCGGTGTCGATGCAGGTCAACATCGGAAGGCTGTTCGGCTGGTTCAGGGCGAGCACGTCTCCCGCGCACGAATTGTGCCCGAGGCAATCCGCCACCAACGCTGTTTGCCCACAGGTCCCGGTGAGCAGATCCGGAAGCTGCGTGAACGCGCAGTACCCACTGGCGCATGTCAACGACTCCACGGACGGCATCCCGCAGGCGTGCCCCCGGTTGTACAAGCAGTAGCGTCCGCTGGGCACACCGCTGATCGCCGTGTCAAAGGGTTGGCATTCCCCCTCCGCGCAGCGTCCAACCCCGGCCCCGCACGGGCTGCCGATCGCGACCAGACGATCGCCGTCGCCGCCACCCGACTTCCGCTTTGCATGCCGCGCCGCGCAGCGGAACCCGGTTCCGCCCTCCGGCTTCGCGACACACATCCCCGAGCAGCACTGGTCCCCACTCGTGCACTGGCTGTTCGCATTCCGACACGCCAGCTTCTCGTGCCGTCGCGCCGGCCCGGCGTCCGCCGCCATCACCCTAAACCCGGTCAGCAGGCCGACCACCATCGCCCGGATCCCCGCCCGCCGCGTCTGCCCCTGCCCGAGGTCTTTCGTCAGCCGGTCGAATGCGCGCGTGTCCATCGGGAACCCTTTCAGTTCAATCAACCGCCAATCATTCACCGCCGGTGAGCAAGCCATTCCCCGGATGGCGTGGGCACCACTTTCCTCGACGGGGAAGACGGTGAAGCTCCACGCGATGCCGACCGGCGGAATGATCTCAGTTCAGTTGGTACCCGCAGTACGTGCCGTAGCTGAAGTTCACCGTCCCGCAGGACACCACCGTGTAGCCGGGATATTCGGGACACTGCTCCGACAGGTTCCCGTTCGCATCGCACGGGTAGTACCCCGTGTAGCAATACCCCATCGGTTCGCCCGGATCGCCGAACAGCGCGCGACACGCGTTGCCATCGACCAACTCCGCCGTCACGCACACCTTTCCCGGCTCGCAATCGCCATCGGTCGTGCAGGAGGTGGACGTCCGGCTGCCGGGCACCACCGCTGCAGGCCCCCCCTCCATCGTCCCGCAGATCTGCCCCGGCAGGTCGTAGGTGGTGTAGATCACCGATCCCTCGACACACGTGTTGGAGGCCACGTCGCAGCTATCGACCGCTTCGACCGTCCCGCACACTCCGGCGTCGCGCGCGTTGCCTGATGGCCGCGCGCAGTACAGCCCCACGCACGCAGAACTCGGGAGGGTGTTCGGCGCGCTGGCCGACGATCCCGGACAGCGATCCCCGTAATCGAGGGAGCAATAGAATCCGGCAGGACAGATCACATCTAGGGAAGGATCGTCATACTCCTGGCACGACCCGCGCGCACAGGTATCGACACCTGGTACACAGGGCTCCCCCAGCGCGATCAGCCCCTGAGAGCCGCCGCGATTCCCATCGTGGGTGTTGCGCCGATGGCGCTTCGCACACCGAAACCCGGTCCCGCCCGTCCGCGGCACGCACCGCCCGGAGCAGCACTGGTCGTTGCTGACACATTCGCTGCTGGAATTGCGGCAGGCAAGTTTCTCATGGCGTCGGCTCGGGCCGGCGTCCACTGAGCTCACGCGTGAAGCGCCAACGACTCCCGCCACGATCGCGACGAGTCCCGATCGCCGGTCGAGCCGGGTGACAAACGCCTGTGACCACCGACTAACAATCCGCAGTTCCATGTCGCAACCTCGTTTCCGACCCGACGCCAACTGGCCGAGGGAGACGGCTATGTCGATTGGTACATGCATGCCTTGAAGGTCAAGGGAGGCAGCAATTCGCAGCCATCCACGATGAACCCAGTGCGTGGAGGGCAATCGTTCACCGTCTCACAGAGGTACCCGCCAAGTGCACACTCTTGCCGCACGATCGCCCCACACGGTGTGGCCATGATCGCCGGGGTCATGCACAGTGCCTCGCCCGGACAATCTGCATCCTGCGTGCATGCCTGTCCGTCGGTCACCGGAGCCGCAAATGCCGGACCGCTCGTCGCGTTCATGCAAAGC
>JAPOLF010000123.1 GCA_029977305.1 bacterium
TGCAAGTCCGGAAAATGTTCCTCGGTCTCCCCGTGCCTGTCACGCGGCACCGTCAACACGAGCAACCCGCCCGGGCGCAACAAGGCATACGCCCCGGTGAATGCGCGGTGCACCGGCGGCACCACGTGCTCGAACACCTCCGAGCTCACCACCACATCGGCGCTCCGCTCCAGCGCGGAGGGCGGCCGGCACACATCAAGCATCGGCGCGCAATGAAAATAGGTGTTGATGTACTGCATCTTCGCGGCAAGCCGATCCGCATAGCCGGGCCAGCACGACAAGCCGATCACCACGCGCTCCGGCTCCGTCGGCATCGCCGCGATCGGCATGCTCACCCCATACAGCCCCACCGTCAGCGCATGGATGACGCCGCGCCAACGCGCTGTTGAGCCGCAAGAGGTGCAGCTCGCCTCTTCAAGGTGCCGCACCGCATCAGAGAACACGTTCTCCGCGCCGCAGATGGTGCAGAGGAACCCCGACGTCTCCGTCACCTGGATCCCGACGACATCGTCATCGCTGCGATCGTCGATTGCCTCGTACACGCACACACCCCAACTTGGCCGATAACCGACCGCCTGTCTATCGGATCATGCCACGGCCTGCCATTCCGGGCCCGCAGACCTCCCTGATCTCTCCCGCCCATATTCACAACTTCTCCACACTTGGCTGCCATGCTTGCTGCAGTTGCCTCAGGGGACGCCGTGATCCCGCATCGAGGACTCACCCAAGACCAAGGAGTGGTGACCATGAACGCATTCAACGACATCGGTCTGGACATGAAGAGCGTGCTCGTCGGGGCCGGTCTCGTCCTTGTCGGCATGATCGCCGTCTCGAGCGCCCCGCTCGTCCCGGTCTTCATCGTCGGCGGCCTGGTCTACCTGCTTGGTGCCAACAAGGGCTGGTGGGGTGGCAAGCGCGCCGAGAAGAAGGCCGCCGCCGCAGCCGCCGCCCAGCAGGCCGTCGTCTACCCGTGGCCGCCACAGTGGGGCCCGAACCCATACGCCCAGGCCGGCTACCCGGCTCCCGCCGCCCCCGCCGCTGATGCCCCGGTCCCACCGGCCGCCCCGACCGACAATCCCGAATACCGCCGCACGGTCGGGATGTGATCCATGTGCGCCCCGGTGCCCCATCCGCCCGGGGCGCACCCCGTTCTCCCGAACCAGTACGCTTCCCGGCAACACTCGGCCGATCCGGGAGGAGCACCGGGCACCACCATGAAGCAGATCCTGGTCGTCGAGGACGATTCCGACATCGCCACCATCATGCGTGACTACCTCGTCGCCGCCGGGTTCGCCGTCGACGTGATCTCACGTGGCGATCGTGCCATCGAGTCGATCCGTACCAGCAAGCCCGATCTTCTGATCCTCGACCTCGGCCTCCCCGGGCGTGACGGCCTCGACGTCCTCCGCGAAGTCCGCCGCTCCGATGACACCCCCGTCATCGTCGTCACCGCCCGCGGCGAGGAGTCCGACCGCATCGTCGGCTTGGAACTGGGCGCCGACGACTACGTCGTCAAACCCTTTTCCCCCAAGGAACTCGTCGCCCGCGTCCGCGCCCTCCTCCGCCGCGCCGAGGCCAAGCCCGATGCCGAGGAGATCCTCCGCGCCAATGATGTCGTGATTGATGTTCCCCGCCGCCGCGTCACCGTCGCCGGCGCCGACATCGACCTCACCGCCACCGAGTTCCAACTCCTCGTCACCCTCGCCCGCGAACCCGGCCGCGTCTTCACCCGCCTCCAACTCCTCGATGCCATCCACGGCGTCGCCTTCGAGAGCTACGAGCGCGCCGTCGATGCCCATGTCAAGAACTTGCGTCGTAAGCTCGAGCCGCCCACCGGGGCGCCGAAGTACATCCAGACGGTGTACGGGGTCGGCTACCGGTTTGCTGATCGATGAGCACCCCCACCTCCGACACCACCCCACCCGTTGCGACCGCTGAGCCCATCCCGGGGAGCGCCCCCGCGTCTCCCGGCCCGGTCATCGATGCCCACTGGGGCCCAAGCGCTCGCGCCCGCCGCCGGGAGCAGCGCGCCGCCGTCCCGCCGATGCAGCCGACGCCGCCTCCCCCGGTGGTCGTGAGCGCCCGCGGTCCCCGGCCCGAATGGTGGCCCCAGGGCGAGCCCTGGCCGCCCAAGACCAAGCGCTCCGCTGGGCAGACCTTCATCCGCGGCGTGGGCTGCTTCTTCGGCGGCATCATCGGCTTGGTGGTCTTCGCCGTGGCCGGCGCGATGCTGCTCTCCGGAGCCAGCGCCCTCGGCGGATGGGCGATGCTCTCCGCCCTTCTCATCATCGGCCTGATCTTCGTCTACCGCACCCTCCAGCAGACCGTCGCCCCGCTCGGCAGCCTGATGGTCGCCGTCGATCGCATCGGCCAAGGCGATTACGCCGCCCGCGTCGATGTCCCGGCCAAGGGTGATGTCGCCAAACTCGTCGCCGGCTTCAACCACATGGCCGCTCGCCTCGAGCAAGACGAGATCCAGCGCAAAGCGCTCTTCGCCGACGTCGCCCACGAGATGCGCACCCCGCTCGCCGTCGTCCAAGGCACCACCGAAGGCATGCTCGACGGCATCTACGACCGCGACGACCAACGCCTCGAGACGATCATCGATTCCACTGCGGTGATGACCCGCCTTCTCGATGACTTGCGCACCCTCTCCCTCGCCGATTCCGGCGGGCTCACCTTGCACAAGGAGCCCACCGACCTCGCCTCGATGATCGATGACCTGCTCACCGCGTGGGAACCGCGCGCCGTCGAGTCCGGCGTCCGCATCTCCGCCACCGTCAATCTGCAGGGCCCGATCGATCTCGACCCGGTTCGCATGCGGCAGGTCCTCGATAACCTCATCGCCAATGCCGTCCGCCACACACCCACCGGCGGCGATGTCCAGATCGATGCCCGCCTCACGCCCTCAGCGGTCCAAGTCAGCGTCTCCGACACCGGCAGCGGCATCCCTGCCGCCGATCTCCCGCATATCTTCGATCGCTTCTGGAAGAGCAAGGACTCCGGCGGCAGCGGTCTCGGTCTCGCCATCGCCAAGGGCGTGGTCGTCGCCCACGGCGGCACCATCTCCGCCGACAGTGCCCTCGGCACCGGCACCATCATCCGGATCACCCTGCCGCGAGAGGGTGGTCAGACGGCGACTAGCGCTTCCGGCTCCGCGTCCTGACCTCGTCGCTGGGGATCGCCTCGCTCCAGACACCATCACCGTTCCGTGCCCGCGCGAAGAACATCCAGCGCCCACCCGCCGGGACTCTCCACGTGGTCTTCCACGGCGCGTCTGTCAGCGTGGTCACCACCGTCGCGGAGTCCCACGTGCAGTCGGTCCCCTCACACGCACGGATCTCGACAACGCCGACTCCGGACTGCCGGTCCCGCGCCCGCACGGCGATCTCCACCCGCTCACCCTTGCGATAGCGACGCGCCCCGCTCGGATCAATCTCCAGGATCACCGGCGCCGAATCATCAGCTCCCGGCGTTGCGGTCGCCGGAGGCACCGGCGTCGCAGTGGTAGGGACCGTCGCTGTCGCCGTCGCGCTCGGGGTCACCGGGATCGTCGCGGTCGCCGTCGCGGTCGGCGTGCGTGTGTAGGTCGCCGTGGCAGTCGGAGTTGGGGTCCGCGTAGGGGTGGCCGTCGCGGTTGGCGTGCGCGTGGGCGTGTTCGTCGGCGTGGCGGTTGGGGTGCGTGTCGGTCTGGGGGTGCGCGTCGGGGTTGCCGTGGGAACAGGCGTCCGCGTGGCCGTCGGCGTGGAGGTGGGGATGATCGTCGGCCGCCGACCGCAGATCGTCGGCGTCGGCGAGGGCCCGGGCAACGTCGCCGCTCCGATCAGAAAGGGGCTGTTCGCCGGGTTCCAGCACTGCGCGAGGTAACTTCCCGGTGTCGGTGCCGCATGGTAGTAGTCGTCCGGCTCCGTCCCCGCCGCCGCACAGTCCAACACCGTCAGATTTCCCGCCGGATCCGCGCAGTCCACCCGCATCGTCGGGTAATACGGCGAATCCGAATAACAGAGGATGTCGAACTCGTCGATGCAGTGATACCCACCGGAGGAATTCAACGCTGACAGCTGCACGCCGCCGATGGTGTGCATCAATTCATGCGCCGCCACCATCGCGGCCCGGTACCAGCACCGCTCATCCACCCGGGCATAGTCAGGGCCGTACATGTTCCTGTTGTCGCTGCCTCGCCGCGAGTCGTTGTCGATCCCTCCGATCCCGCACCACTGCCCATGGTCGTAGCCCGCGTCATAGAAAATCAGGTACTTCCGATCTGAGCGGTTGTAGCCTCGTGTCGCCAGTTCGTTCGCCGTGGTGGTCCAACTTGTCGTCGTCGCCGTGGAGAGCACCTCGGATTTGACATCGACCTCGCACCCTGTCGTCGTCACAAAACGAATCCGACGATCACCGCCGGTCTCCACCGATGCGGTGTGATAGATCTCATCCGTCTGTGCCGCAAACGTCCGGATCGTCGTCTCCCAGTTGGGATACTCCGCGACTCCCAACGGCCGCGCATAGATCACCTGCACGCGATTCCCGGTGACCCCATCACCGTCGCAGGCCACCTGCGGCGCATTCGCGATCGCCGATCGCGTCAGCCCGCTGAATCGCGGCATCCCCGGCGGGATCGGGTCACCGCCATGGGTGCACACCCGCTCCCCGGCGATGATCACCACCTCGCCTCCCGGGCAGAACGTGGCGTCATCCTCCATCGCGGTCAGCACCATGGAAGAGGCTGAGTTGCGGCGAACGAGATCTGCTGATGGAACCAACAGCAGGGCAATCGCCGTAATCAAGAAGAGCGCCGCGATCAAGCGGCGATTGCGGAAGTGGCGCACCAACAACTGTCCTGATCGCTGTAGTATCGTCCGAGAACCATACCCGCTCACCGCCGGTCCTGCACCGTCAACGGAGGCGCAGCATGAACAGTTCCCGATTCGACCACGTCGCCACCCACGTCCGCCGCCTGCCACGACGACAGGCCTTGCTTGCGCTCGCCGGTGCCGTCTTCGGCCTCGCCGCGCACCAGGAGCACACGTCCGCTCGCTGTGGGGCGATCGATGCTGGTTGCAGCAAGAAAAAGAAATGCTGCGCAGGGACGATCTGCCAAGCCAAGCGCTGCGCCACTGCCTCTGTCCCATGCGACGGCCGAAGCACCCCGTGTCTGATTGATCCTTGGAACTACCAAACGCACGCGCATGTCCTGACCGTCTACGCCGGCTCAACGGTCCGTTGGGTTGGGGACGCCGGAACCCATCCAGTTATCTGGACCGCACGCAACGGGGGGCAGATCACCGCCGCCAACGGCAACTCAGCTCAGGAGGTAGTGCTCAACAGCCCCGGCATCTACCCCTACCGTTGCCGACCACATGCACAAATGACCGGCACGGTGTACGTCATCCCTGCGCCGTAGACTGCTGCACGTCAGCCGAGACACTCCTCATGCAAGCGTACAGGCACGATGAACCTTGGATGAATCCCGTTCAGCGCTGCCGAGGCCGTGTCGTTGCTGTGTGACGAGGTGCGCAAACTGCACGGACACGATCGGGGTTGGTGCCGATGGGAGTGCAGCTTCCCGAAAAACCTCTGCATTTCTTTAGTGGTGCGAGAAAGCCGCTACGCCAAGACCAGCAGTTGACACCGATGATCGCGCAACTATGCTAGCTCATGTACCCTCGTTGGAAAATCCATCCGCTGACCTTGATCGGAAAGGATTCCCAATGACGCGAACGAAGTTCGATAAAGGTTTGGCCCGAAGCTTTGCTCACACGTCACGTCGAGGAGTGATTGCCGGCCTCCTCGCTTCCGTCGGACTGCGGACGCTTTCAGCGGAAATTGCCGCGAAAAAGAAGAAAAAGAAGAAAGGTCGCAGGTGCAACACGGGTCAGGCGAGTAGGCCTTGTCGTCAGCTGCAGTGCTGCCCCGGCCTTGATACCTGCGAGGACATCTATGCGGGAGACGTGTTTCTTGAGG
>JAPOLF010000124.1 GCA_029977305.1 bacterium
TCACCACCGTAGGGGACTTGGCCGATTTCCTGCTGCTCAATGAGGGGTTGGACCCGGCCTCGTGTCGGGCTATTGCCACCATGGTGATCAGGAGGACGATGGACGAGGGGCACGAGGCGACAGGGATCACCACGCAGGGCATTGATGCCGTGGCGCTGCTGGTGATCGGGCGGGAACTCGGAATCGAGATGGAGAAGCTCGGGGCGTGGTTGGCGCCACGTCGGTTTCTCGAGCGACGGACAGCGACGGGCTCGGCGGCGCAAGGACCGACGCGCGACCTGCTCGAGATGGAACTGACCCGTGCGCGCGCGGACGAGCGCTGGCGTGAGGAACGGCTGGCGGGGATTGCTGAGGCGCGTCAGGCGCGTGAACGTGAGATCTCAGCGTTGCTGGAAGACGTGCGCGGCTAGGAGATGCTGCCCGGATCGAAAGCATCACGCAGGCCATCGCCGACGAAGGACACGGCGAGCACGATGATGACCAAGGTGGCACTCGGGATCAGCACCTGCAGGCCGTTCATCTCCAGATAGGGGATCGCGTCGGTGATCATCTTGCCGAGGCTGGGATCGGGCGGTTGGATGCCGAGGCCGAGGAGGCTGAGGACGGCCTCGTTGACGATCACCGCCGCGATGCCGAGGGTGCTGGTGGTGACGATCAGGCCGAGGAGCTGCGGGAAGACGTGACGGCGCACGATGGTGGTGTTGCCGGCACCAATCGCGTTCGCGGCGGTGATGAAATCGCGTTCGCGGATGGTGAGGGTCTGGGAGCGGACGAGTCGGGCCATCATCGGCCATGAAACGAGACTGAGTGCACCGACCACCAGCATCAGGCGCCCGATGCCGCCGAATCGATCGGTCATCGCCTGTCCGAAGATCGCCGCGACGAGAATCGCGAGGAGCAGCCCGGGGAAGGCGAAGAGGACGTCGCCCACTCGGGTCACGGCGATATCGACCTTGCCGCCGAAATAGCCCGCCGCCAAGCCGAGCGGGACACCGAGCAGGAGATCGAGCACGGTGACATAGGCGGCGACGGTGAGCGAGACGCGGAGGCCGTAGACGAGCCGCGCAAGCGTGTCGCGGCCGAGGTTGTCGGTGCCGAAGGGATGGACGGCGGAGGGTTTGGCGTTGATCGCGGCGTAGTCGAGTTTGTTCGGATTGGTCGCGATGAGACTCGGGCCGAAGATCGCGGTGAGGATCAGGAGGATCAGGACGACGAGGCCGACGACCGCGATCTTGTTGGTGCGGAAGCGGCGCCAGAAGAGGCGCCACGGCCCCATCGCCTCAGAGGTGGTGAGACCGTCAAGCGAGTCCGCATCGAGGCGATCGGCGAGGGCGGAGACGTTGGCAGCCATCAGCCGCTCACCCGAACCCGTGGATCGAGGAAGGTGTAGAGGATGTCGGTGACGAGGTTCATGAAGACGACGGCCACCGCGAGGATGACGGTGGTGCCCTGGATCACGGGGTAGTCGCGCTGCTGCACCGCCTGCACGGAGAGGAAGCCGATCCCCGGGATGGAAAAGAGTTGCTCCACGACGAAGGCGCCGGTGACGAGGAAGGCGATGGATGGACCGACGACGGTGACAACGGGGAGGAGGGCATTGCGGAGGATGTGGCGAAAGCGCACCGCGAATTCCGGGAGCCCTTTGCCGCGTGCCGTGCGGACGTAATCCTGTTTCATCACCTCGAGGACGTTGGCGCGCGTCATCCGCGAGATGAAGCCGAGACCAGCAGCGGCGAGCACGATCACCGGCATCACCCAGTGCTGCCAACTCCCCCACCCCGCTGCCGGGAGCGCCGGCCAACCGCGGCTGTAGGCCCGGTAGTTGAGCCACTGCAGGACGGGGATGAGGACGAAGCTGGGCACGGCGTAGAGCGCGAGCATGGGCACCATCATGGCGCGGTCGGAGACGGAGTTCTGGCGCAGCGCGGCGAAAGCCCCGACAGGGATCCCGATCAGCAGGCTGACGATCAGGGCGGTCAGGCCGAGCTGGAGCGAGACGCGCACGCCGCTTCCGAGGAGGTCATTCACCGGGCGTTGGGCATAGCGGTACGAGAGCCCGAGGTTCCCGTGGAGGAGGCCTCCGAGGTAGTTCAGGTATTGGTTGTACCAAGGGAGATCGAGGCCGTAGAGGTGCTTGAGGTTGGCGTAGGTCTGGGGATCGCGACTATTGCCCATCATGGTGAGGACGGGATCACCCGGCGCGAAGTACCCGACGATGAACGTCAGGAACGTGACGCTGAGGAGCACGAAGGGCAGCGCCGCAAGACGACGCACGATCACCGCGAGCATGGTGGGCGACTCCCCGGGGAGGGCTTGCGCCCTCCCCGGTGGTCAGCGGTCTCTCAGCGGACTAGGAGCAGCCGGCGAGGTCGCTGTAATTCGGGATCACGATGCCGTTGCCGGTCACCTCGACCCCCTGCACGCAGGGCTTCACGAGGACCAGCACCTGGCCGGTGAAGAGCGGCAGCCAGGCGACCTCGGTGACCGCGATCTGCTCTGCCTTGTTGTAAAGCTCGGCGCGCTGCGCGAAGTCACCGACAATGAGGTCGGCATCCTTCGTGAGCTGGTCGAACTCGGCGTTGGAGAAGTTCGGGTTGTTGCCCGGGACGCCGGTCTGCATCAGGATCGAGAGGAAGTTCTGCGGATCCGGGTAGTCGGCACCCCAGACGCTGTAGAAGGCCTGGAGACCCTTCTCGGGATCGACGACGGTGTCGTTGAGGCGGGAGCTGAAGGTGGAGAGCTCGAGCGGCTCGAGGTTCACCTTGATGCCGAGGTTGTCCTGCCACATCGACTGGAGGACGGTGACCACGCGCTCGTTGTCACCCTCGACGCCGTAGGTGAGGGTGAACTCGAAGGAGGCGGGGTCGATGCCGGCATCGGCGAGCAGTTGCTTGCCGGCGGCGGCGTCGAACGGGATGCCCTCGATCGGGAGCTCCGAGCCGGGGAAGCCGGCGGGGAGGATGCGGTCGGTGGCGTTCACCGTGCCGCCGAGGACCACATTGGCGAGGGTCTCGCGATCGATGGCACTGGCGAGCGCCTGGCGGACGCGGACATCATCGAACGGTGCCAACTTGTTGTTGAAACCGACGTAGCGGTTGTTGAACGCGCTGGCGGCCTTGAAGTCGGGCATGTCCTTGACCTCGGCCACACGAGCGGCCGGGATGGGGTTCTGCGAACTGCCCATGATGTCGATCTTGTCGGTGCGGTAGAGCTGGTAGGCGGTCTCACTGTCCTGATTGAAGACGAGATCCAGCTGCTTCATCTTCGACGCAGGCTCCCAGTAGCCGGCGTTCGGGACGAGGACAAGGCCCTGGCCCTTGTTCCACGCGGAGACCACGAAGGGGCCACTCGTGACGGAGCCATCCGCCGCAGCCGCGGCACCCGCAGCCTTCGAGGTGATCTTGGCGGGAGCGAGGGACATGGTGCTGAGGAAGAAGGCGGAAGGCTGGGAGATGCCCACGGCGACGGTGCGCTCGTCGATCGCCTTGACGCCCGGGAGTTCGGTGATCGTGCCGGCGGCCATGTCGGCGGCACCGTCGAGGAGCGAGAGGTAGTACGGGCCGGTCCAGGCGCCGGTCGCGGGATCGAGCGCGTGGTTGAGGCTCCAGACGACATCCTCTGAGGTGACCGGGGAGCCGTCGGAGAAGGTCGCGCCTTCACGCAAGGTGAAGGTGTAGGTCAGGCCGTCCTCGGAGACCTCCCAGGACTCGGCCAGGTCCGGCTCGACGAGCAGGTCCTTGTTCAGGCGCACCAGGCCGCCGTAGAGGAGGCCGACGGCGGTGAAGCCCTGGGCGTCGGTGGCGGCTGCGGGGTCGAGCGTCGGCACGTCGCTAACGCCTTCCAGGGACCAGCGGAGGGTGGAGCCACCATCCTGGGCGAGAGCGGACTCGGTGCGGATCCCGTTCGCCAGCAAGACCGCCGCAAGCGGTGCCTGCCATGCTGCCTGGAGCACGGAGCGGCGGGAGCTCGTTGATTGGATCACGTCGCGAAACATTGCAACCTCCGTTCGATGAACCTGATGAGCCGAGATTTTCCAGTTCTTTACCAGTATTATCGGAATACCCGGTCGCAGGTCAACCCTGCAGAGCATCGACCGTGCACCTGAGCATGGCACGGGACGTGGGAGGGGGCCACGGAGGGGTGGCTCCGCAAGTCCCTATACTTGGGCTGGCGGCGACTCTCGCCACCACGATCGTGCGTCCGAGGACTCCGCCATACCCCGCCCACTTGCCACCACACCGCCGCAGGAACAAGCCCTTTTGGTCGCGGTCGAGTTGCCAAATCAGGAATGGGCGGCTGCCGATTCGCTGGAGGAGCTGGCACGGCTGGCTGAGACCGTTGATGTCGAGGTGGTCGGGTCGGTGACCCAGAAACTCCCCCACCCTCACGCCGGGACGTACTTCGGCACCGGGAAACTCGAGGAGATCAAAGCGCGGCGTGAGGACCTCGAGTACGACATGGTGCTGGTGGACGGTGACCTGACCCCGGCCCAGCAGCGCAATCTCGAACGGCAACTCGACGTCAAAGTGATCGATCGGACGGCACTGATCCTCGATGTGTTCGCGCGGCGAGCGGCGACCCATGAGGGCCGTCTGCAGGTGGAGTTGGCGCAGCTGGAGTACCGGCTGCCCCGGCTGACCGGCTTGTGGACGCACCTTTCACGGCAGGGTGTCGGCGGCGTCGGGTTGCGCGGACCGGGTGAGACCCAGTTGGAAAGCGACCGACGCGAACTGGGCAAGCGGATCACCCACATCAAGCGGGAACTGACCGAGGTGCATCGGCATCGGCAGTTGTATCGGGATCGGCGGCGGAGCGTGCCGGTGCCGGTCGTGGCGCTGGTCGGGTACACGAACGCCGGGAAGTCGACCCTGCTCAACACCATCACCGGGGCGAATGTGATGGCCGAGGACAAGTTGTTCGCGACGCTGGACCCGACCACGCGGCGGACCGTGATGCCGGGCGGTCGCGAGGTGTTGCTGACCGACACGGTGGGGTTCATCAACAACTTGCCAACGCTGCTGATCGCCGCGTTCCGGGCAACGCTCGAGGAGATCAACGAGGCGACCGTGCTGCTGCACGTGGTCGATGCGACGCATCCCAACGCCGCGGAGCAAATGACCACGGTGCTCGCCGTGCTGGAGGAACTCGGGGTTGATGATCGACCGATGATCACCGCGCTGAACAAGATGGATCGCCTCCTGCCAGAGGGAGCGACGCGCGAGGATTTCGACGCGATCCGCCTCTCCTCGGTGCTCGACGGGTTGGGCGACGCAGCGGCGCTTGCGACGAATCCGGTGCTGATCTCCGGGGGCAGGGGATGGGGGCTCGATCACCTGCTGCGGGAAGTCGAGCGGATCATTCAGGTTGAGGCGGAGTACGTCCCGGTGGTGCTGCGGGCACCGTACAGTCGGGGGGATCTGGTCGACCGGTTCCATCGCGCAGGACGCGTGGAGTTGGTGGAGCACACCGACGAGGCAACCGTTATCACGGGGTGGGTGCCATCGGCGGAGTTCGGGCAGTATGAGCCGCACTTGACGAAACGAGAAGATCGGGTTGGCACGGACGGTTCACGTGCTGAGGCCTCCCGGTGAGGGTGCTTCGGGGACAGACGCTATGGCGTTGATGGATCTCGCCGCGATGACGGCACATGTGCGGATTGTGTACGTCGGGCCTGCTCATGGCGGGAAGTCGACAAGTCTCCGCTGGATCGCCGCGCAGCACGATGGATGGACCTCTGGGAATCTCCATCAGGTCGATCGCGCGGACGAGCGGACCCTCTTCCTCGATGACCTGCCGCTGGATCTCGGGGAGGCTGGAGGGTGGCGGTTCTTGGTGGATGTGTACAGTGTCCCCGGGCAACCGGCCTATCTCGATGCCCGATCCGCGGTGCTCGCCGGGGCGGACGGGATCGTCTTTGTGGCTGATTCCGATCCAGCCCGTGGGCATGCC
>JAPOLF010000125.1 GCA_029977305.1 bacterium
TTGACCCCAGCACCGGCGATGACAAAGGACGCAGTGGTCGAGATGTTGAACGTTCCGGCGGAATCACCACCTGTGCCGCAGGTGTCGACCAAGGTGCCATCCGCTGCATCAAGGGGGAGTTTGGTCGCGTGGGCGCGCATGGCACGGGCGAATCCCGCGATCTCCTCGACGGTCTCCCCGCGCATACGGAGAGCGGTCACGAAGGCACCGATCTGCGCTCCGGTGACAACGCCATCCATGATGGCATTCATCGCCTCGGCCGCGTCTGCCTCGGAAAGCAGTTCACCCGCGACGATGCGCTGGATCGCGGTTCGGATGTCATAGGTCGCTGGGTCGCTCATGATGTCCTATCCGTACGAAGCGGCTAGACGAGGAGATGCCGCAGTGCCTCCAGCCATTGAGAGGAAGTTGGCGAGCAGGTGCCGGCCATCTTTGGTGAGGATGGATTCCGGGTGGAACTGGACGCCCTCGATCGGGTAGCGCTTGTGTCGGAGCCCCATGATGAGCCCGTCGGCCTCAGCGGTGATCTCGAGATCCTCCGGCAAGGTGGAACGTTCGACGATCAACGAGTGGTAACGCGTTGCGATGAACGGATTCGGCAAGCCGTGGAAGACCCCGATGTTGGTGTGGCTGATGAGCGAGGTCTTGCCGTGCATCAACTGCGGAGCGCGAACCACGTCACCACCGAAGGCCGCGCCGATCGACTGGTGCCCGAGACAGACGCCGAGCATCGGGAGTTCTCCCGCCATTTCCTGGATGACGGGGACGGTGATGCCGGCCTCGCGCGGGGTGCACGGCCCCGGGGAGAGGACGATGCCGGTGTACCCGGTTTCGTTGCGCTTGATCTCCGCAATGGGGAGGGTGTCATTGCGAACGACGTCGACTTGAGCCCCGAGTTCGCGGAGCAGTTGGTAGAGGTTGAACGTGAACGAGTCGTAATTGTCGATGAGGAGGATTTTCGGGGTGCTAGACATCGGCGGCCTCCATCTCCTCGGCGAGTTCGAGCGCGCGCATGGATGCGCGCATCTTGTGTTGGCATTCGGCATGCTCCCCTTCCGGGGTGCTGTCGGCAACGATGCCCGCACCAGCCTGCACCGAAGCAACGCCCTTGGTGAAGACCATCGTGCGAAGAGCGATGCAGGTGTCCATGCCTCCGGAGAAATCGAGATAGCCGACCGCGCCGGAGTACGGACCGCGCTGGTCGACTTCCAGTTCCCCGATGATCTCCATGGCGCGGACCTTCGGTGCGCCGGAAACCGTGCCGGCAGGGAAGCAGGCGCGCAGCGCATCGAGGCCGGTGAGGTCTTCCTCGATATCGCCCTCGACGTTGCTCACGATGTGCATCACGTGGGAGTAGCGCTCGACCTGCATCAGGCGCGGCACGCGCACCGTCCCGGGCTTTGCGACGCGCCCGACGTCGTTCCGGCCGAGGTCGACGAGCATGATGTGTTCCGCCCGCTCCTTCTCGTCGGCAAGGAGATCGTTCTCGTAGGCGAGATCGGCCTCCGGAGTCGAGCCTCGCGGGCGGGTGCCGGCGATCGGGTGATTGGTGACCACCCCGTCCTCCAGCCGCACGAGCAGTTCCGGCGAGGCGCCGATGATCTGATGATCGAGGAAGTCGAGATAGAACATGTACGGCGATGGATTCACTGTGCGCAGGGCACGATAAATGGTGAACGGGTGCGCTGGAGTCTCGACATCGGTGCGCTGCGAGAGAACGACCTGGAAGATGTCCCCCGCGGTGATGTACTCCTTGGCCTGTTGCACCATCGCATGGAAACGCTCGGGAGTGGTGTTGGTGGTGGCTCGCTCGGTGATCGGGGTTTCGGCCCGCGGTCCACCGTGAGGCACGCCGGGGAGCGGCGCGCGGAGACGGGCGATGGACGCATCGATGCGACGGGCAGCATCCGCGTAGGACGCGTCGATGCCACGCGGATCGTCGAGGCGCACGTGGGCGACGACCTTCACCGTGCGCGCGATGTGATCGAAGACCAGTAACCCGTCGACGAGCATGAATGTGCCCATCGGGAGACCGAGGCCGGGCCCGTCTGCTGCGGGCACGCGCGGCTCGAAGGCGCGGATGGCCTCATAGCTGAGGTAACCGACCGCCCCGCCGCTGAAGCGCGGCAGGGTGCTTCCGGGGACCTCCATCGAGCGGTAGTCAGCAGTCAGCGCTGCGATGGCACCGAGCGGATCATCGGTCTCGACCGTGGTGGAGACGCCGCCCTTGGTGATGGTCGCGCTTCCCGGTTGCAGGGTGAGGATCGCGAGCGGATCCGTCCCGAGGAAGGAGTAGCGAGCCAGCCGTTCGCCGCCCTCAATGGACTCGAGGAGGAAGCCTTGGTTGCCGCGGACGAGTTTCACGTACGCCGAGACCGGGGTCTCGAGATCGGCCATCATCTCGCGGGTGATCGGGATGGTGGTCGCTTCACCGCGATGGACGCTGAGTGCCCGCACCTCCTCGAGGGTTGGTGACAGAGCGCCTCGTTTGGCTGGGGCGATGGTGGGTGGGTTGCTGGGTGTCGACGTGGCCATCGGTCGTCCGCTTCTGCCGCACGGGCAATAAAAAAACCTCCGTCCCGGCAAGGGACGGAGGCGCCAATGGCGCACCCGCGGTACCACCCTCGTTGAGGACGCCTCGCGACATCCCCCACTCGTCTCGCCGCAGTTCACACTGGGCGACGCTCCCGCTATCGGGGGAGCCAACCGGGACCGCCTACTTGGCACCCTGAGGATGCCGTTCTGGGTCCGACTCACGGAGCCATTCCACGTCCACGCCGCGCCAGGCTTGCACCATCCCTGACTCGCTTCGCCGCGTGTGGTGACGCGTACTCGTTCCGATCACCGTCTGCTATTCGGTTGGCTTGAGGGTACAGGCGGGGCTGGCGGTGCGTCAACCTGTGCCCGGAAAGCACCGGGGCCCGCCGCGAACGGCGAGCCCCGGAACACGCAATTGGCTGACGAGGTTACTTGACCTCGGCCTTGGCGCCGCTCTCCTCGAGCTTGGCCTTGGCAGCCTCGGCCTCTTCCTTCGGCACAGCGGTCTTCACCGGCTTCGGCGCGCCGTCGACCAGATCCTTGGCCTCCTTGAGGCCGAGGTTGGTGAGCTCGCGGACGACCTTGATGACCTGGATCTTGTTGGCACCCACATCGGTGAGGACCACGTCGAATTCGGTCTTCTCCTCGTCGCCGCCGCCAGCAGCCGCGCCACCGCCGCCACCACCGGCCATCATCATGCCGACGGCCATCGGGGCCGCCGCGCTGACGCCCCAGCGCTCCTCAAGCTCCTTGACCAGGGCATTGAGGTCGAGAACCGTCATCTCCTCGAGAGCGGCAATCAGTTTCTCGCGATCCATCGTGAACCTCCAGATACCGTCACGTGCGACTCACAGGGCACGTGCCACAATCACGCCGCGCATCCCGCGGCGACTCTCGTTCGCCGCGTGCTACCCGCCAAGTTGGCCGGCGCGCGCGTTGAGCAGGTACGCCATGGACCGAGCCGGTCCACCGAGCACCCCAACCGTGCGAGACATCGGGGAGACGAGCATCCCCAGCAACTTCGCACGCAGTTCTTCCGCGGATGGCAGCGTGGCGATCGCCGTGATGTCCTCGGCGCTGACCGGCTTGTTGTCCAGCACGCCGCCGCGGACCGCGAGCACGCGCGAGGACTTGACGAAATCGGCAACCGCCTTCGAGGCGGCCACGATGTCGTCGTGGACCAAGACCAGGGCAGTCGGCCCGGCGAGCAGGTCATCGAGACCTTCCACCCCGGACTTCCCGGCCGCGATCTTTGCCAAGGTGTTCTTGGCAACGCGGAACTCGGCACCGGCCGGTCGCAGAGCGCTGCGGAAACCCTCAAGCTCCCCAACGCCCAGTCCACGGTAATCGGTGACGATCAGGAGTTTGTACTGGGCCATGGACGCGGCCAGTTCATCGATCGTTGCTGCTTTCTTCGGAGTTGGCATCTGCATTCACCTCCTTTCCTCGACGGTTTCGGCAACGAAACACCCCCGGGTCGTTGGACCCGGGGGCTCGCGCCGAAGAAGCCGCGAGGCTTCAGGCGATTGCTTCCTCGGGCCTCGGTCGGACATTAAGCGGGAAACCCGCACCGACGGTCTACAGCCGGGAACGATCGTTCAATTGTTGGTGACCACGCGAATCACTGGCGCTGCTGCAGGACTAGGACGCGGACTGAGCAGCCTTCGCCAAGGTTTCGGTGACGTCGAGCTGGATGCCCGGCGACATCGTGGTCGAGATCGACAGTGTACGGCAGTAGACACCCTTCTGGCCAGACGGCTTCGCGCGGTTGAGGGCGTCGACGAACGCGTACAGGTTCTCGCTGATCTGCGCCTCGTTGAAGGACTTCTTGCCGATCGCGAGGTGGACGATACCGGTGCGGTCGTTGCGGAATTCGACGCGGCCCGCCTTGAGCTCCTTGAGCACGGCGGGGAGGTCGCTCACTTCACGAACGACGGTTCCGGAGCGGGGGTTCGGCATGAGGCCCTTGCGGCCGAGGATGCGGCCGAGGCCACCGACCTTGCCCATCTGGTCAGCCATCGCGACGGCGGCATCGAATTCGAGCCACCCGCTCTGGATCTGCTGGACGAGGTCATCGCTGCCGGCGTAATCGGCGCCGTTGTCGCGGGCGATCTTCTCGGCCTCACCAGCGGCGAAGACGAGCACGCGCAGGGTCTTGCCGGTGCCGTGGGGAAGGACGACGGTGGAGCGGACGGTCTGATCTGCCTGCCGCGGGTCGATCCCGAGGCGGGCGTGGACCTCGACCGACTCGTCGAAGTTTGCGAACGCCACTTCCTTCAGGAGCTTGACCGCGTCCTCCGGGAGGTAGGCCTTCTCGAATTCGACTTTCTTGAGGGCGTCTTCGTACTTCTTGCCGTGCTTTGCCATGATGTCCTCCGGTGGTGCTAGCGGGGGTTCGCCCCTTCCACCTGTTCACCCCAGAACGCTCCGGGGCCGTTGAATCGTGGGGCCGGTTAGGCCACCACCTCGATTCCCATGCTGCGTGCGGTGCCTTCGATTTGCTTGACGGCACCAGCGAGATCAACCGCGTTGAGGTCTTTCATCTTGAGTTCGGCGATCTCGCGGACTTGCGCGGTGGTCACGCTGCCGACGCGCTGCGTGCGGGGGTTGCCCGCACCCTTGTCCACACCGGCGACGCGGCGAAGTAGGTCGGCCGCGGGCGGGGTCTTGGTGACGAAGGTGTAGGAGCGGTCTTCGTAGACGGTGATCAACACCGGGATGATCTGGCCGACCTGGTTGGCGGTGCGCTCGTTGTATTCCTTGACGAAGTTCATGATCGCCACACCGTGCTGGCCGAGGGCCGGGCAGATCGGCGGGGCTGGGGTCGCCTTGCCGGCGGGAATCTGAAGCTTCACGTAACCCCGAACACGCTTTGCCATGGTTCTTCCCTCTCCCTGTGCTCAAACACTGCTCATGCGCGACAAATCAGACAACTGTTTGGTGATTCCTAGGTCTCCCGCTCGGCCTGCAGGAAGTCTAGTTCGACGGGAGTCTCACGGCCGAAGAAGGAGACGAGCACCTTCATCTTGCCACGCTCGTGGTCGATCTGATCGATCTCGCCGCGGAAATCGGCGAACGGACCGTCGATGATGCGGACGGAATCGCCCACCGCGAAGGAGACCTTGACCTTGGGGGGCTCGGCCGCCATCCCCTTGAGGATGTTCTGCGCCTCGGTCTCGCTCAGCGCAATGGGCTTGTTGTTGATTTGGATGAACCCCGTGACGCCAGGGGTGTTCTTGATCGCGTAAAAGGTGTCGTCGTCGAGGTCCATGCGGACCAGAACGTACCCCGGGAAGACCTTGCGCTCGACGGTGTGGCGCACTCCGGACTTGATCTCGATCTCATCCTGCGTGGGGACAACCACCTCGTAGACGCGATCCATCAGATC
>JAPOLF010000126.1 GCA_029977305.1 bacterium
GGATGGAATTGTTTGACTATGTTCTGTGGCGATGGCGGGTAGTGGTGTGTTGCTCGCTCTCGTCGCTTGCGGGTTCCCATGTCGAGGACCGTGCCCTCTTCCACCGGCACGGGCGCCTCCCCCACCGCGACCGGATCGGAGGCTCGCTCCGCTAGCGCGGTCGGTGGTGGGCCATCGCCGGGATCGCTCAGGGGCGTCGCCGTGGGCATATCGGAATAGGTGACCGGCGTGGTGTCGGCGACGGGCGTGGCCGTCGGGTCGCCGACCGACTCCAACCCAGCATCGATGCGCACGACTGATTCGAAGGCGGTTCGCTCTTGTCCCATGCGACGAGTGTTGTCGGGCGGCGGATCAACCGGCCCGCTCGGTTCGGTGAGGTCCGGATTTCGGCGTGGCCGATCTCCACGCTCAACCGGGGTCTCTCCGGCGCCGCTCGAGGCATCGCTTTGCCCGCTATCCCCGGAGGGTGCGGCCTCTCCGGTGTCCCCGCGGTTCTGGCGATCCTCGCGGTCACGCTCGCCTCGATCTCCGCCACCGTCACCCGTGGAGCCACTGATGCCCGCATCCGGCGCGACGGTGGGTTCGACGAGCGGCGGTGGAGGCTCTGCGGCCTCTGCCGAGATGTCTTCGCCAGCAGCGATCACCACCGCATCCTCTATCGCCCGCTCGGCGGCGAAGTCATTGGGATCGCCGATGATGTACGGCGCGGAGCCCTCGTCGCAACCATTGCCCAACCCGTCGCCGTCGCCGTCTTGCTGACCCGGGTTGGCCAATTTCCAACAGTTGTCAGAGGCGTCAGGAATGCCGTCGGCGTCGTAGTCCGGCTCAGGGGTCGGATCTTGGGCGGGGAGTCCTTCGCAGGCATTGCCGACGCCATTCCCGTCGTTGTCTTCTTGGCCGGCGTTGCTGTTCCACGGGCAGTTGTCAAAGCTGTCGGGGATGGCGTCACCATCGGAGTCGGTCTCGGCAAGCTGATCGAATGGAATTTCCGTGGCCTGCGCTGCGGGCTGCTGATCCGAGGTCGGCGCTGTGAGCTCGATGGTGATGGTCGAGGTGCGAACGTTGTCGCTCTCGGATTCCGCCGCCGCCGGACGAATGTCCAACGATGCGGGCTCGCTGGCCGCTGCTTGCTCTGTGGGACCTGAAGTCTCCTGCGCATCCGCCACCGGGCCGATGACCAGCGAACCCACGAGCATCAGCATCGTGAGCCAGCGAGCGCCAGGTCGGCGGTGATGAGCGTGCGGACCGGTCATCCAACTCCATCGGCCGCGCGTTGCCGCTGCGACCGCCTCGTGCGGGTCATGTCCCATCGGAGAAAACGCCTCCGGTCTCCGGAACGTTTCCTCGTTGGCACAGTTATCCGCGTACACTTTACCGTGTACGTACACCTATTGCGAGAGGTTTTGCGCAGTGAAATCGCCAAATCCGCGTCCTGATGCGCAAGAAGCTGATGATCTCGCCCGGTTTTTCGCCGTGGCGGGTCACCTCAAGGCAATCCCGCGCACCGGGTGGCTCGATCGCGGACTTTCCTCATGTGACGCGGAGTCCGTCGCGGACCACAGTTGGCGCACCGCGCTCCTCGCCTGGATCACCGCGATCAGTGCGCCGGAACTCGGTCTCGATGCCAATCGGGTGCTCCAGTTGGCCCTCGTGCACGACCTCGCGGAGGCGATGGTGGGCGACGATCCACCCTACGACCGGGAGGCGCTGGCACACCTCGCGGACGCCGAGCGAGCGGAGCTGTTTCGCCGCCGCATCGAACGTCCGGACCACCATCAGGCCACCAAGCGGGACGCCGAGGACCGGGTCATGGCGCAGATGCTCGCGCTCCTCCCAGCGGAAGCGCGTTCGGCGATGACCTCCCTTTGGGAGGAACTTCGGGCCCGCGAGACGCCGGAGGCGCGATTCGTCAAAGAGGCGGACAGGGTGGAAACCTACATGCAATCCCGGGAGTACCGGGAGGATCATCCGGAGATCGAGGTGGGGTCGTTCGCGGCGGAGATCGCCGAGACGCTCACGTCGCCGCCGATGCTCCGGCTGCGCGATGCCATCACCGACACGACAGCACCCTAGATCTCAGGAAGCATCCCATTGGCATCGAACGCCATCGGCTGCACCGGTCCGGTCTGCTCCACCTTCCCCGAGGTCAACACCTCCGGCAGCAGGTGCTCCGAGACCCAGAGGTGCTCCACGTGTTTGGTGTCGCGGATGCGCGCAATCCGGCTCGTTCCCACGTCGGTCTTGATGCAGCACGCGAGCGCGATGTAGAGCGCCTGCCGATCAGTGTCGACGGTCAGCGGAATGCGCACCCCCTGCGGCGACTTCGCGGTGATCATGTTCATGTAGGAGCGCACCGGATCCATCTTGTCGACCGCCTGCCGCAGCGCGACATCGCCCATGCCGATGCCCGTCGCGTTCCCCTCGGTGTCGGGGGTGAGATCGCGGAAGATGATGCGCTGGATGCGCGGGTACGGCGCCGCCTCGCCGAGAGGCACCGCACCAACAACGTCCCTATTGATCCCATTCGGATCCGCGCCGTCACCGCTGATGTCCTTGCCGATGTAGTCGACGATCAGGACATCGATCCGCTCCCCCGGCAGGCGCCCGAGCCACTCCTTGGCGAGCTTCAGCAACTCTTGCTCACGGTCCCAGATCTTCGCGGCGGGAACCGCCTCGATCAGACCGATCTCACCGTAGCCGTTCTCGATCAGACCGATGCCGAATGGGATGTTCACCTGCGTCAGCGTGAACCGCCCGACCGCCGGGATGAGGTGATGGAATTCGAACATGCTCTGGGCGTGGAAGTAGTCGGCACCCTTCTGCTTCCCGAGGCCGATGGCAAGCATTTTCATCAGGCCGGATTCGACAGGTCCGCGGAAATCAGTGTGTGGCTTGATCCGCCCGACGGCGATCGTGGCGTCGGCGTTGTAGGCGTTCTTGTCGAACCACACCGGCACGTCGCCTTCGACGAAGCCGAGTTCCACCGTGTCCATGCTCGAGCGGATCGGGCACCCCATCGTCGCTTCGGTGATCCCGTAGTGTGCGATGAGTGCGGTCTGGTTCTCCGCGATCGCCCCTGCATGGCTGCCCATCGCCGGGATGATGAACGGCTCGGCACCGCGGGCCTTCACCGCATCAACGGTGGCGCGGATGACTTTGTCGATGCGATCGATCCCGCGGCTGCCAGCGGTGATCGCCACCGACATGCCCGGCTTGATGGTGTCACCCACGCCATCGCGGGTGAATTCGGCCCGCACCGCGGCATCGATGTCGTCGATGCGCGTCGCGACCAATTGCTGCCGGACCGGCGCCCACATCGGAAGCGTCCCGCGCTCGAAGATCTCCAGACCCATCGCGCCACCACCCCTGATCTCGTTCGCCTCGCGGCCGACCCATCGCGGACCCCATCGGTCCGGCATGATGGTGCTGCGAGAGCGGCACGGTGTCAACGCCGGGCGCCTACTCGCCGATGTCGCACGCCCGCATGCCGTCGTGATACCCGCTCAGGAAGGCGCTGACCCGTTCCTCCCGCGACCCGTGCGCGAGCGGATCAGTGCCATCCCGCGGCTCCGGATCACCGGCGAGACCCGTCATCATCGTCGCCTCGTCCACATCCCCGGGGTCCAACCACCCGCTGAGTTCCGCGCCATCGACATAGGCACCGGCGAGGCAATCCGCCTGCTGTTCGATGGCCTGCGGCGCGGCGTGTCCCGACCGAAACGCTGAGGGGGCGAAATCCTCGCCGAGAATGTGCTGCACATGGTGGCCCCACTCATGTGCCACGATCACCACCCAACCGAAATCCCCGACGTCCGCCATGACCAACTCGCGGAAGGGATCTGAGAAGTAGATCGTCTCGTCGATCACGCAATAGAAAGCCGTTTCTTGGGCAGGATCGACCTCCCCGCAGGGGGTCTGCGTCACCTCGCGGAATCCGATGGTGGCGGCCGGTGAGCGGTACGTCCACCCGAGTTCCGCGAATCGGGTCGCCCAGAAGGCGTCGACATGGGCATGGAGATGGTCGGGGAACCGGGCCGCGCGATCGGCCTGCCACGCCGCATCAGGAGGAATCAGTCCGCCGATCCCGGTGGGCTCGAACTCCGGCGCGAACGCCGCGATCTGCGTCTCGAGGAACGCCCGGTCAGCGCCGAAGAACCAGCCCCACCCATCGGGGCCGTCGACGACGTGAATCACCCCGGTCGTCTCCGTCGCACCGCTGCCGTCCAAGATCTCCTGCGTATACGTCACCGCGACCGCGTCGTAGGTCCTGCCGTTGACGGGCCAGAGCCAGGACTCCTCCGCGGATTCGGTGACGACGATCGGCGCGGCACGCTTCGCGGCGTAAACCTGCGAGAACCACCCGGAGACCGCCTCCGCTGGGGTGATCACCGCCGCATCGGGGTGCAGCGCAGCGGCCATCCCATACCAGTCACCCGAGGATTCAAGAACGGAGAGATCCACCGCGAACTGCTCCGCCGCAGCGAGACGATCCTCATCCTGCGTTGCGACCACTGCGATGCTCGCCGCTGGCACATGCGCCAACGCCCATGTCCCGGAATAGGACACAGCAAGAAGCGTGATGGCGATCGCAAGCATGACCCGATTGAGCATGCGACTCCCGGGAGCGGCAAACGGTGGCTCCGTCAGCATCTACGCCGGGATCGGGATCTTGGATTCTTGTCGGGAGTTACCGCTGGTCGATCGGGACGAAGGTCTTGTCCGTGCGCCCGACAAACTCGGATTGCGGCCGGATCAAGCGGTTGTTCGCGCCCTGCTCGAGCACGTGGGCCGTCCAGCCGACGGTCCGCGAGACAGCGAACGTCGGCGTGAACATGTCGCCGGGAAGCCCGACCGCCGCGAGCACCGCTGCCGTATAGAACTCGACATTGGTGTAGAGGCGACGTCCCGGCTTGCGCTCCTCCAGCATCTCCAGCGCCCGCGTCTCTGTGCGCAAGGAGAGGTCGAAGAAGGCGGGATCGGCTGCTTGCTGCGCCATGCCGCGGAGGATTTCCGCACGCGGGTCCTCGGCCTTGTAGACGCGATGGCCGAAGCCCATCAGGCGAACGTTGTTGTCCATCGCGTGGGTGAGCCACGGATCGACATTGTCCGCGGAACCGATCTCGTTCAGCATGTCGAGCACGAGACCCGGCGCCCCACCATGCAATGGGCCCTTGAGCGCGCCGATCGCGCCGGTGACGGCGGAGCAGAGATCGGACTGGGTCGAGGCGATCACGCGCGCAGCGAACGTCGAGGCGTTCATACCGTGATCAGCGAGCAGGGTCAGGTAGACCTCAAGCGGCTGCCAGTGACGCTCATCCGGCACCTCGCCGAACAATTGGTAGAGGTAATGCTGGGCGGTGTTGAGATCCGAGCGCGGAGCGATCGGCTTCTTGCCCTGGCGCAGGCGGAAGAAGGCAGCAAGAATCGATGGCACCCGCGCAGCGAGCGCCATGGCCTCGTCGAGGTCCGGCACTGCGTCGAAGCGCTCCCGATCAACAGCCCCCAGGGCTGAGACGCCGGTCCGGAGGGCATCCATCGGCGCGGCATCGGCGGGCATCGCTTCAAGGGTCCGAATCACCCCTTCGGGCAGGTCGCGGTTGCTCCAGAGGCGGGCGCAGAACGATGCGAGCTCAGCCCGGTTCGGCAAATGTCCGATCCATAGCAGGTGGGCCACCTCTTCAAAAGAGGCCTTACCCGCAAGTTCGTGGATGTCATAGCCGCGGTAGACGAGGCGCCCTTCCTCCCCATAGACGTGGCTCAACGCCGTTGACGCTGCGACCACGCCCTCCAGGCCTTCTGGCTTGGGAAGCATCTCCTCCGTCCCGGAACTCGTGCTCATCTCGCGCCCGCTCCTGCGTGGTGATGTGTCCTCGAGCACTTCCGACGCCGAGCGCAAGCCAGTACCGCGC
>JAPOLF010000127.1 GCA_029977305.1 bacterium
TGTGCCTGCGGCGCGAGCTCGTACTTCGCGACGGCCGGATGATCGCTCAGAAACTCGCGCACGACGTTGCGCAGGGCACCGGTGCCCTTCCCGTGGATGATGCGGACGAACGGCATCCCGTTGCTCACCGCGTCGTCGAGATAGCGCTCGAGGAGCTCTCCGACGTCATTGGCGCGCAGCCCGCGCAGGTCGAGTTCGATGTCGACCGGTGCGGATGGGGGTGGCAGAATCACCGTGCGCTCCGCGGAGACCGCCTTCGCCCGCCCCAATCGCTCCAATGCCTCAAGCGGCTGGCGCACCTTCAGCGACCCCATTCGGACGTCGGCCATGCCATCGGAGACGGCGGTGACCTCCCCTTCCTGTTGAAGCGCGGTGATGCGAACGCGATCCCCGGGGGTGATCGTCTGCTTCGGCATCTCGCGGCGGACGGTTCGGCGAGCGAGATCCCGACGGAAGGTGCGGACACGGTCAGCCGCGGCATCCACTTCCTGCTTCCGCCCTTCGACATGCTCCCGGGTGACGGAGAGGGCGTCACGGTCGCGCTGCAGGCGCTTCAGGGTTTCGCGCACCTCGAGGAGTTCGGTCTCGGCTTCCGCCAAGGCCTCGGCGCGGGCATCTCGGCGCTCTTCTTCTGCCGATCGCAACTCACGAGCCGCGATCAAGCGGAGCTGGCGAGCTTCGTCCTCGGTGGCACGAGCACGCGCAAGTGCCTCCTCGGCCTCGGTGCGGCGGGAGCGAATGTCTTCAAGCAGGGTGTCAGCGCGGATTTCGTCGGGATCGAGAAGGTTGGCCGCACGATCGAGCACGCGGTCGGGCATACCGAGTCGCCTTGCGATGGCCAGAGCATTCGACCGCCCGGGCACGCCGACCATGAGTCGGTAGGTCGGAGCAAGCGAGGCAACATCGAATTCGACGCTGGCGTTCTCCACACCAGGGGTCGCGTAGGCGTACGCCTTGACCTCCGAGTAGTGGGTGGTGGCGATGGTGATCGGTCCACGCTCGAGCAGTTCGGCGATCAATGATCGCGCAAGGGCGGAGCCCTCCTGCGGATCGGTGCCGGCCCCCATCTCGTCGAGCAGCACGAGGCTGTCCGGCGTCAGATGGTCGAGCATGGAAATCACATTCCTCATGTGTGCGGAGAAGGTGGAGAGGCTCTGGGCGATCGATTGCTCGTCGCCGATGTCGACAAAGACGGCTGGGAAGACGCTCAGCACCGAGGTGTCCTCCGCCGGGATGAACAGGCCGGTCTGCGCCATGAGCGCGAGCAATCCCACGGTCTTCAGCGCAACGGTCTTGCCGCCGGTGTTCGGTCCGGTGATGACGAGCACCCGGTAAGAGGCCCCGATCTCCAGCGAAATGGGCACGACCGTCGCCGGATCGAGCAGTGGGTGTCGGGCTTTCACGAGCGTGATGCGATGGGTGGCTGAACCGTGAGGATCACCCGCCCCGAGCGGTTCGTCGATGCCAATCATGCGGGGACGATGGGCACGCAACTCAAAGGCGAGCAGCGCTTTGGCCATTGCGAGATCGACCGCCGCGGCGGCCTCGACCGAGGCGTCGATCTGGGAAGCGCGGTCTCCGATGGCGGCGGACAGGCGATCCAGGATGCGCTCGATCTCCCGCTCTTCATCTATCTGGCGTTCGCGCCATTTGTTGTTGAGCTCAACGACATCAAATGGCTCGATGAACAGCGTTTGGCCACTGGCCGAGGTGTCGTGCACCACGCCGGGAACGACGCTTCGCATCTCTGCCTTCACCGGGACGACGTACCGGCCGTCGCGGGTGGTGACGATGGCGTCCTGGAGCGCAGATCCGTATCGGTTTCCGGTGACGAGCGTGTTGAGGCGCTCCATCAACCGGGCTTGCGCAACGCGGACATCGCGGCGGATGTCAGCGAGCGACAGGCTGGCGGTGTCGAGGATGTCGCCGCGCGGTCCGATGGATCGATTGATGTCGGTCTCGATATCCGGGAGCTCAGCGAGGTGGTCGATGAATCGGACCAGTTCAGGGAACCGGGTGTCGACCTCTGGCAGACGCAGGAAGGTGCGCCGCAGGACACGAGCCGAGGAGACCATGTCAAGGACCATCAACAAGTCAGCCGGCTGCAGCCGACCTCCCTTTGCGGCCTTGGCGGTGAGCGGGCGGACATCGCGGGCGCCGCCGATGGAGATCTCCGGGAAGTTGGTGAGGAGATCGACGGCCTCGGAGGTGACGTCGAGCAGGTACTTGACGGTGGCGGGATCTGCGCTAGGGCCAAGTTCCCGGGCATGCTCCACGGCCACCCCGAATCGGCAGTGCCGAGCTAGGCGCTCGAGGATCACGGGGTATTCAAGTTTTGCCAACACCGTGTCGTGCATGCCCATGGGCTGGTTCACCGCATCCTGTTTGAACGCGCGACGTCCGTGGATCGCGCCGGGGAAGTGTAGTCCGCCCAGGTGCGTGGCCAATGGTTGGCGGCAACCTCGGCTGTGGTGTCTACCGTGGTCGGCGGACGGTGACCGTTTGACACGAACACCCGTTCGCTTTAGAATACGTGTTCGGTCGGGGGAACAGATCCCGGCACCACGCGCGGGGAGGTCGCGCGGGGCGACAGAGCACCGTGAGGAAGCCATGAAGGAGCTCTCGAAGCGCCAGCAAGACATCCTGGAGTACATCAGGGCGTTCCTGGAAGCGAATGACTACCCGCCATCGATCCGTGACATTCAGGCACAGGTCGGGGTGTCGTCGACGAGCGTCGTCGATTACAACCTGCGGGCGCTGGAACAGCGGAACTTGATCCGCCGAACGAGCGGCATCTCGCGTGGGATCGAGCTGGTGGATCGGGGGAGCAGCCGGAAGAAGACGGTCACGATCCCGGTGATCGGGCAGATTGCGGCAGGTCTTCCCATCCCCGTGCCGACCGACCTCGATTTCGCGGATCACGATGAGCAGGTGGAGCTCGGGGTCGACATGCTGCCAGATGGCGGCAAGGACCTGTTTGCGCTGCGGGTCAAGGGGCTTTCAATGATCGACGCCCTGATCAACGATGGGGACGTGGTGGTGCTGCGCAGGCAAGAGACCTGCGAGAACGGCGAGACTGTCGCGGTCTGGCTGCGCAACGAGCAGGAAACCACGCTCAAGAAGTTCTATTTGGAAGGCGGCACCGTGCGTCTGCAGCCCGCCAACGCCACCATGGCGCCGATCTACACGGCCGCCAGCAATGTGGAGGTGCAAGGGCGGTTGGTGACGGTGCTGCGGTCGGCGTTCTAACTGACCGACGCCACAAGCCTGAATGATCCGATCACGACTCCAATTCAACGGGTCCGCTTCGGCGGGCCCGTTGCTATACTCGGGCGGTCGGCCATTGGCGGCCGCGAGGATGCGCGAGGGTCGGAGACCCGCCCATGGAACAGGCACTGCTCATGGGGTTGGGGTTAGCCGGTCCGGCCGGGCTGAACGCCTACATTCCCCTGCTCACGCTAGCGCTGGCCGATCGGATCACCGACAGAATCACGCTGTCGGGGCCGTTCGCGTCGCTTTCGTCCACCCCGGTGATCTTGCTGCTGGTGATCCTGCTCACCATCGAGATCGTGGTGGACAAGGTGCCGGGTGCGGACCATGTCAACGACCTGATCCAGACGTTCATCCGACCGGCGGCGGGTGCGATCCTGATGGTCGCGACGACCACCAGCTTCGTTGATCTCAGCCCCGTATTGATGGCGATCGTAGGGATTCTTGCTGCTGGCACGGTGCATGCAGCGAAGGCCACTAGTCGACCTGCCGTGACGGTCGGCACGGGAGGGGTGTTCAATCCGCTGGTCAGCATGGGTGAAGACATGCTGGCGACAGTGATGTCGGTGACCGCGATTTTCCTGCCGTTCTTGGCGGTGATCTTCTTGATCATCCTGGTGGCGGTCGCGGTGTGGATGTTTCGGAAGGCGAAATCGGCCATTCGGAAGACAACCTCCCGCCCGCCTCTCTAGAACACGCTGCGTGGCACCAACCTTGATTCGGATCGACTAAACCCTTACACTTACTCCCTGAGTTTGATGGGAGGGTGAGCATGGCAACCGTAGCCTTCAAGGACTACTACAACACCCTCGGCGTGAGTCGCGACGCGGACGAGAAGGCCATCCGCACGGCCTATCGGAAGTTGGCGAGGGAGCATCATCCGGATCTGAATCCGGGCGACAGTTCCGCCGAGGAGCGGTTCAAGGAGATCAACGAGGCGTACGAGGTGCTCTCGGACGCAGACAAGCGGAAGTTGTACAACCGCTTCGGCGAAGACTGGCAGCGGTACAAAGAGGCGGGATACACCGGCGACGAGCCGGTGGAGCAACCCGGCCAGCGCGGCGGTGGTGGTCGCTTCGATCCGAACGACTTCGGCGCGTGGTATCGGGGACAGCAATCCGGCGGCGACCAGTCATGGTCGTTTTCCGGGGACATGGGCGAGGACGGCGAGTTCTCGGATTTCTTCCAGACAATGTTTGGTTCGCGCGGGCGCGGATCCGGGCGGGCGCAAACACGGGCTCCCCGACCGCAGCGCGGGCAGGACCTGGAAGCCGGCGTGACGGTCTCGTTTGACGAGGCATTCAAGGGCACCAAGCGGCAACTCCATCTGCAAGCACCCGAGCGGTGCGTGGTGTGTGACGGCACGGGCTTCGTGCGCGACGCGATATGTGCCACGTGCCAAGGTGCCGGCTACACCGACAAGGGCAAGACCCTCGAGGTGTCGATCCCGGCAGGGGTCACCACCGGATCGAAAGTCCGGATGGCTGGTCAGGGCGGGGCAGGTGCCTACGGCGGCCCGAATGGTGACGTCTACCTGCTGGTGACGGTGAACCCTGACCCGCGCTTCGAGCGCGACGGGGACGATCTGCGCACCACGATCTCGGTGCCGATGACGACCGCCATCCTCGGCGGGGAGAGCGTCGTGCCGACCCCGACTGGGCAGGTGGCGTTGACCATCCAGGCGGACACACAACCGGGGAAGGTGATCCGCCTCCGCGGGCAAGGAATGCCCAAGTTGAAGGCCAAGGGGCAGCGTGGCGATCTCCTCGCGACGGTCGAGGTGACTCTGCCGACAAATCTCTCCGCACGTGAGCGGGAGTTGCTGACCGAGTTGCGAACCATCCGGGAAGGGGGTGCGGCATGACACCAGCCAAGCGTGTGCAGGCGCACTTCGCGCAGTTCTCGGTTGAACCGGAGCTTGATGATGCCCCACGTTACTCGGTCGCCGTCGTGGCGGAGATGAGCGGTGTCCAGATCCGCACCCTCCGTGTGTGGGAGCGCTACGGGATCATCGAGGCGCGTGCTGCCCAGTACTCCGAGGTGGACATCGATCGGGCGCGGCGGGCGCAGCGGCTGATCAGCGATCTTGTTGTGAATGTCGCCGGTGCGGCGGCGGTGCTTCAGCTCCGTGCGCAACTGGTGGAGTTGCAGCGGGAGATGGATCGGCTGCGGCGGTCACTCCCCGAGGGCTAGGCTAGACTTGTCCGGGCCGCTTCTGGCGGCGAACACCATCCCGCCCGGCAATGCGCCGGGGTGTCCCGAGTCGCAGGAGTGATCAATGCCGGCAACGATCGTCATGGGTGGCCAGTGGGGTGACGAGGGCAAGGGCAAACTTACGGATGCGCTCGCTGGCAAGGCTGGCATGGTGGTGCGGGCCAACGGCGGCGCCAACGCCGGCCACACCGTGGAGACCGATCAAGGAGTCTTCAAACTGCACTTGGTGCCGTCCGGCGTGCTCAATCCGGCCTGCGATTGCGTGATCGGCTCGGGCGTGGTGATCAACCTCGGGTCGCTGATCAAGGAGATGGACGATCTCGAGGCACGAGGCATTTCGCTGGCGCGCCTGCGGATCGCTGAGCGAGCGCATGTGGTTCTGCCGTTCCATCCCCTGCTCGATCGGCTCGAAGAGGAATCCC
>JAPOLF010000128.1 GCA_029977305.1 bacterium
GAGCCGATCATCACGTCGGTCAGCGCGATGACGTTGGCCGAGCGCGGCGCGCCGTCGATGGCGGCGAACTCGCCGAAGCACTCGCCGGCCTGGATGTCGCGGAAGGCCACGGCATGGTCATTTTCGGCGATGAATTCGGTCCCGAAGGCTCCGGAGATGATCTTGCAGAAGATGCAGTCGGCGTCACTCATCGGAAGAACTCCCGAACTGACGGCGGTCCCGTGACCGCAGCATGCTAGGATCGATTCCCGGATCGGGAAGGCCGATCACGAACCTCACAGGCAGAAAGCATACCCGCAGCCATGCCCGAATTGCCGGAAGTGGAGACCGTTCGCCGCACGGTGGAACCGTTGATCGCCAACCGGACGATCACTGGGGTCAGCGTCGGAGCGTTCTCTGGCGTGATCGGGGCGCATGAGGTGGGGGAGTTCACCGCGCGGGTGACGGGGCGCCGGTTCCTCGCGGCGCGACGGCGCGCGAAATATCTGCTCTTGGATCTTGATGACGGGACGTCGCTGATGGTCCATCTGCGGATGACCGGGGAACTCGCGGTGGTGCCGCATCGGGAGGGACCACTGCGGTTTCAGCACCTCGCGCTCCACCTCGACGATGGGACAGACCTGCGGTACTGCGACCAGCGGAAATTCGGTCGGGTGTTGTTGTTGGAACGGCGCGAGGTGCGGCGACTTGAGCGACGCTTCGGGCCGGAACCGCTGGGACCGAAGTTCACGGCGCAGTACCTCGCGGAGGGATTCGCGCGGCGGCCAGGCAAGGTGAAGTCGGTGATCATGGATCAGGAATTCATCGCCGGCGTCGGGAACATCTATGCGGACGAGGCGCTCTTCCGGGCGCGGGTGCATCCGGGGCGATCGGCACGCGGCCTCGATGCGCATGAGGTGCGCGCACTCCACCGGGCCATCCGCGGGGTGCTCCGCGAAGGGGTCGAGCGACACGGGACGACCATCCAGTCGTTCCGCGATGCCTCCGGCCGCGAAGGGCAGAATCAGGAACACCTCTGCGTCTACGGGTTGGGCGACCGCGCCCCGTGTCCGCGCTGCGGGTGGCCGCTGGAGCGCACGGTGGTCGGTGGGCGGGGGACGTCGTTCTGTCCGCGCTGTCAGCGGATGCCGGGAGATGCGCGGCGCATGCGCCTGCCACGACAACGCGAGGGCACCGACGGATCGGCACCCTCGCGTGGAAAAGCGGTGACGCGCGATTAAGCGAGCGTCGACTCGGCGGTGATCTCGACGTTGCCCTTGAGGGCTGCAGAGATCGGGCAGCCCTGAGAGGCCGCCTGAGCGAGTTCGTTGAACTTGGCGGCGTCGATGCCCGGCACGCTCCCCTTCACCGTGAGGTGCGAGAAACTGACCTCGAAGCCCCCACCGACCTTCGGATCGAATCCGACGCGCGCGGTGACATCGAGCTTCGCGGGAGGGGTGCCGTTGCCGGTGAGAACGTGAGAGAACGCCATCGCGTAGCAGGAGGCGTGGGCCGCGGCAAGCAGTTCTTCAGGAGTGGTCTGACCACCCTTCTCCCCGGTTCGGCTCGCCCAGCTCACCGGCAATCCAGCAATGGTGCCGCTCCCGGTGCCGGTCAGGGTGCCGGAGCCTTCCGCCAGCGACCCCTGCCACGTCACGCTCGCCGTGCTCTCTGCCTGTGCCTTCTTCGACATGATGCGTTGCTCCTTTCGCGCGTGTGCATCCGAATCCCAACTGGTTGGGCCGAACTCTGCAATCTTGCCAAGTCGGCTGATGGCCCCTCGGCGCCTGCGCTACTTCGCCACAGGCGGGAGATCGATGTAGACGGTCTTGGTCTGCGTGAAGAACTCCCGCGCGGCTTTGCCCTGCTCACGGGAGTAGGACGAGGAGCCCTTCATACCGCCGAACGGGACCTGCGGTTCGGCACCTGCCGTCTCGCTATTGACGTGAACGATCCCTGCCTCTGCCTGCTGCGCGAAGATCAGCGCCGTCGCGAGGTCGCGGGTGAAGATCGACGCGGAGAGCCCGAAGCGAACTTGGTTGGCGATGGCGACGGCCTCGTCGAGACCGTCGGCCGGGATGACGCCGAGGACCGGGCCGAAGAGCTCCTCCTGCCCGAGCCGAGACGAGGGGTCGACGTTGGTGAACAGGGCCGGCGCGACGAACGCGCCGCGCTCCCGCTCTTCACCGGAGAGACGCTCGCCGCCGAAGACGTGGGTCACCCCCTGCTCCTTTGCGGTCTTCACCTCTCCGGCGACGCGATCGGCCGCCTTGTCGTCGATGAGCGGGCCCATCTGGGTGTCTGGGTCAAGCGGATCGCCGACCCGGATCGAGGCGATCCGCTGGGCGAGCTTCTCGGTGAAGGCATCGGCGATGCGGCGATCGACGATGGCGCGGGAGGTGGCGGTGCACTTCTGGCCGGTCGACATCATGGCGCCGTTGACGACGTGCATCAGGGCTTGGTCGAGGTCGGCATCGGCGAGGACGATGGCCGGGTTCTTGCCACCCAACTCGAGTTGGAGCTTGCCACCGCGAGCACCCATGGTCTTGCGCAGTTCGCCGCCAACCTCGTTGGACCCGGTGAAGGAAACGGCGACGACGCGGTCGTCCTTCACCAGCGGATCGCCGACCTTGCCCGCGCTCCCGGTGACGAGATTGAGCACGCCGGCCGGGAGGCCCGCCTCGGCCAGCGCCTCGACGAGGCGGACGGCGCACAGCGGTGTCAGGCTGGCGGGCTTGAAGACCACCGTGTTGCCGAAGGCCAGAGCGGGCGCGATCTTCCACGCCGGGATCGCGATCGGGAAGTTCCACGGCGTGATGATGCCGCAGACGCCGAGCGGCTCCCGGACGGTGTAGAGCAACGTTGCGGGGTTCATCGAGGGGTAGTGTTCGCCGCTGGGTTGCTGCGCCTCACCGGCGTAGTAGCGGAGGATCTGAACGGCACGGGTGGTCTCACCGATGCCTTCCTTGAGCGTCTTCCCCTCCTCGCGGGAGAGCTCGCGGCCGATCTCGGGGATACGGCTCTCGAGGATGGTCGCCGCCTTGTGGAGGATGTTGGCGCGCGCGATGGCGGAGCCCTTGCCCCACGTTTTGTAGGCCTCGGCGGCGGCATCGACGGCCTGCTTGACGTCTTCGGCATCCGAGGCGGCGAAGCGGCCGATGATCTCATCGCGATTGCTCGGGTTCCGGTTCTCCATCACCGCGCCGGAGGCCGCGGCCTTCCATTCGCCGGCGATGTAGTTCCTGAACACGGGGATGTCGCTCATGACTGTGCTCCTTTGGTGCTGCACGGATATGTCGCCCGGGAATCATAGGGCCAACGTGACGCTGAATGAGATCATCAACGCGAGGACGGCGCCGTTCTAGCCGACCGCGACCCACCCACCAGAGCGGCGGCTCCGGGTGGCGGCATCGGAGATTTCCACCGCCTTGAGGCCGTCTTCGACGCCGGGGCTCGGTGGCGTGCCAGCATGAATGGCATCCACGAACGCCTGCAACTCGGTGGTGTAGGCGACGGAGAAGCGCTCCACGAATTGGTCATGGCGGGAGGATTCGAGGCGGCCGTCGCGGTAGAGACGGGCGGGGAACTGCTCGTCCACCTCGGTGACCACCTTGCCGAGTTCGCCATGAACCTCGGCGCGGATGTCGTATCCGTAGGGGGCGCGCCAGGAACTCTGGCAGACGCCGAGGACTCCATTCCGGAAACGCAGCATCACGATCCCGTGGTCGATGTCATCAAACTCGGCCAATCGCGGCTCGACCATGATCGATCCGGCGGCGCAGACCTCGGCGACGTCGTCACCGACGAGGAAGCGGGCAGCATCGAAATCGTGGATGGCGAGATCCCAGAAGAGGCCACCACTGGTGCGCAGGAACTCGACCGGAGGGATGCGATCGCAGGTGATGCCGCGGAACATCTCGACCTTGCCGATCGCCCCATCCGCAATCAACTGGCGAGCGCGGGCATAGCCCGGATCGAAGCGGCGTTGGAAACCGATTTGGAATGGGACGCCGGTGGCGCGGACGGCCTCTGCCGCCTCTCGGGCGCCGGCAACGGAATCGGCGAGGGGTTTCTCCGAGAAGATGGCCTTGCCTGCCCGCGCCGCCATCGCGATGTGCTCGCGGTGGAGACTGGAGGGTGAGACGACGATGACGGCGTCCACGCCGGGGGTGGCGAGGAGTGCCTCCGCGTCGCTCACCAAGGTGCACAGGGCGGAACCGTCGGCGAGCATGCGCTCGCGATCCGCCGGTGCCACCGCGGCCGCCACGAGGTGCGCCCCGGCGATGCGTCCATTGAGTGACGCGGCATGGAAGGCGCCCATGCGTCCGAGTCCGATGATGCCGAAGCCGATGCTGGTCATTGCTCCTCCCCCGGTTACTGCGGGCACCGTGCTCAAGCCTCGCGGGCGACGCGCGCCCACGTGGCGAACGCCTGCATGAACGTTGCGATGTGTTCTCGTGTCTTCTCGTCAGTGAGCACGCCTTCGGCATCGATGTGATTGCCGATGTTGATCACAGAGACCTCGGGCCGAGCCATCACCCGGACATCGAGATGGGCGAGCACCGGGCGCAAGTGGGAGACGGCGCGGACGTTGCCATACCGCGATGCAGCCCCACCGATGATCCCGGCGGGTTTGCCCCAGAGTACTTTGGTGCCATGGTGGGAGCGCGACGCCCAATCGATGGCGTTCTTGAGCACGCCCGGGAAGGATTGGTTGTACTCGGGGCAGACAATCAAGAACGCGTCCGCGGCAGCGAGGGCGTCTTTGAACGCAACCACTGATGGGGGATCACCGTCGTCCTCGAGGTCCTCATCAAACGGCGGCAGGTCGCGGATGGGTGCCTCGTTGATCAGGAGGGATGGCGGGGCAAGATCGACCGCTGCGCGATAGAGCGCGCGGTTGTACGACCCGGCGCGCAGACTCCCGATGATGGCCGCGACACGGATGGGTTCCGACACCTAGGACCTCCCGGTGATCAGTTGGCGGCGAGCAAGCGGCCGATGCGCTCCCCCACCACAACGGCGGGGATGTTGGTGTTGGCACGCGGAACGACCGGCATGATGGAGCAGTCGGCGACGAAGAGCCCGTCGATCCCGTGCACCTTCCCGGCGGCATCGGTCACGGCGGCGGGATCGGAGGCCAGTCCCATCGCGCAGGTCCCGACCGGGTGGTAGTAGTGGGCGACGGTACCGGAGATCCACCCATCGAGGGCGTCGGGTGTTGAAATGGCGGGACCGGGCTCCAGTTCATCGCCGATGAGCGACCGCATCGGATCGGTGGCGATGATCTCGCGAGCGATGCGAACGCCATCGGCGAGAACGGCGTGGTCATGGCCGGCGGGATCGCTGAGATAGCGGTGATCGATGCACGGGCGATCCCCGGCGTTCGCGGAGCGGAGGGTGACGGCGCCGCGGGAATGCGGGGTCATACAGGCGACGGGGAAAGCCCATCGCCAGCGGGCGGGGTCGGCGGGATCGGGACCACCCACGGGATAGAAGTGCAGATCGAAGCCCGGGGTGTTCGCAGAATGGTGGGAGGACCGGAGCTTGGCGATGGATTGCTCCTCAGGTCGCCAGCGCTGATTGCCGAACGCGATCATCTGCGCCTCGAGTTCCGGCGTGCCGGCGTAGCGCAGAGAAACCGAAGGGTGGTCGTGGAGGTTGCGTCCGACACCGGCGCGATCGAGCACCACCGGAATGCCGAGCGCACGGAGTTCATCTGCTGGCCCGATGCCGGAGCGCAGCAGGACGGCCGGTGATTCGTAGGTGCCCCCGGCGATCACCACGCGCTGTGTCTCGATGCGAACGGGCCCGCTGGGGGTGTGCGCAATCACGGCAGAGACCGCACCGTTGGACAGGTCCACACGATCAACGGTCACACCGCCGACGATCGTGAGATGGGGGTGGTGGC
>JAPOLF010000129.1 GCA_029977305.1 bacterium
AACTCGGCGGTCCATGACTTTGGGACGGTGTACGCCTGGCCGCCCATCGTCATTCAAGCGGGGTCCCATCTGCTGATTGACAAGAGCAGCATTCAGGACAATGGCCACACCTTTTCCAGTGCCTCCGCTGTCTTCGTGTACCTGGGCACCAGTGACAGCCTCTTGGAAATCCGGGACTCGGTCATCAGCGGAAACGTCGGTGATTTCGGAGCGATCTTCACCGGATCATCTGGGCCGGTGCATCTCACCGGCGCCACGCGGGTGGAGTACAACCACGCCCGCCTCAATCCGGGCGCAGGTGTCGGCATGGGCGTCAATGGCGTCAACCCCGGCATGGTGCTCACCATCGACCCCTCGGTGCGGATCACCCAGAACTCCTCTGACACCGATGCCGGCGGCGTCTACGCCGAGTCCGCGGTCACCGTGAACGGAGCGACCACCTCGACGATCTTCGCCAACACTGCCACGAATAATTGCCCGAACTTCATGCAAGGAAGCACCTGCATCCTTTCGTAGCAGTCAGCGTCGTCCGAAATGACCGCCCGGGAGCATTGCTCCCGGGCGGTCCTCGTGTCGTGGGTCGTTCGATTGTCGGTCCGGACTAGAAGCGCAGGATCGCCGCCACGCCCCCGAACTGGTCGAGGATCGTCGCCGCTTCGCTGCGCGGCAGCGGCTCACCCGCCTTGGGCACGTGCGTGCCGTCCACCGGCACCTCGATGTCGATGATCTCGATCGCGGCGCCGGTTTGCACCGCCTGTCGGATCAGCTCCTCATCCAGATCGATCTCGACCAAGTTGGCCACGTCTCCCCCGGCGGGGTGCGTCGCCGGCACCGCCCCTGCGCCGTACAGCCCGAGCGTGAAGTCGGCCCAGCCGGTCTCCTCCACGTCCTCGTTCATGATCAACCGATCGACCTGCCCCGCCCCGAGCGCCTGCAGCACCGCGATCGCCCCGCCCGCACCGCGGTTGTCGCTCGCGATCGCCCCGTGCACGGCCTTCGCGTCTGCCAATTCCTTGGCACGCTCCGCCGCCTCGATGATTGGCATCGTCGCCGCGACGATCTCCGGCTCCGTGGAGCGGATGTCGAGCGCGATCGTCTTCACCACCTTCTCGCGCAGCTGCTTGCTGATCCCGGCGTTGAGCGCCGAGGTGAACACCTCGTCACCCGCCACCACCACCATCTGGATCCCCAGCGCCTGCATCTCCTGCTCGGCCACCGCCGCCACGTCCTTCACGAACGTGTCGATCCGGTTCTCCGCGCGTTCCTGATACCGCTGCTGCGCGCCGCCCTGCTTCTGGTGCTTCGGCCAGCGCGATCCGGTCATCGAGAGGCTCCCCGCCGGCCGCGACCGCGTCACGATGGTCAGGTTCGCCTGCTGCTGATCACCGAGCAGCACCGCGTAGGGCGGGTTGTCCTCGATCTGCCGCGCGATCTTCGAAAGGGTCGGAGTCGGCCCGACGCGCAACGAGGTCGGGATCGGCATCCCCAGCGCCACGGTCTCGAGCAGTCCGGTCGGCGCGTGCGCCACCACGAACGCCCCGTGCGCCGAGGGATCCAACTCGCTGTCGAGGAAGTTCAGGATCTGCTCGCTGTTGGCGAGAAAGGCATCGAAGAGCGGCCCCCGCGGCCCGTGCGCGTCGACCAACTTCTTCAACTCGTGCGCGATCTCGTTGCGTCCGATCCGTCGTGTCGTGCCCTCCGCGTGGGCATCGCCACCGGAGCGCCGCTGCGACGCCTTCACCTCGGCACCGTACGTCTTCCCCGGCGCCCAGCCGTCCACCGTCCAGTCGATGCTGGCGGTCACGTAGGGAACCTCGGTCTGTGCCGGCAGCGCCGCGAGCGCCTGCAGCACCTCGCCCAACCCCGGGGTCAGCGCCGATTCGTACACCGCGCCCGAAGCGCGCTTGATGGCATCGTTGGACATGGTCTGGTCCTTTCCTCTCCCGGCACCCGCGACCCGCGAATGCCGCATCCGTCCATTGAGCGTGGCCGATGCCTCCATGGTAGACCACCAGTGCCGCTGCTGGGCAGGTGGATGCCCCACTGGTTGCGTTCTTGCAACACCGGGACGCGACGCCGCGCCCGCCGCGTTGCGCCGACCCCTCCGACGCGGGATGATCCGCGCATCCGCTCATGCATTCGCAGCAGGGATGCCACCGCTCCGCCACCCCGCCATCACCGTGGAACGCCCGTGCCGACCGACCCCGCCCGCCATCGCCGCGACCAAGCCACCCCCGGGGGAGTCCACGGGCAGGTCCTCCGCGTCGATCTCACCGCGGCCACCGCCCATCCCGAACCGATCCCCGCCGCGTGGTGGCCCGAGGTCATCGGGGGCAGCGGCCTCGCCACCCGCCTCCTCAACCAGCATTGCCCACCCGGCACCGATCCGCTCGGCTCGGACAACCCGCTCATCCTCGCCACCAGCCCATTCGCCGGCACCGCGATCACCACCGCCGCCAAACTCGCCTTCGCCACCCGCTCCCCACAGACCGGGATGATCGGTGACAGCCTCTCGTCCTCACACCTCGCGATCACCCTCAAGCAGACCGGCTTCGACGCCCTCGTCATCACCGGCCGCGCGTCGAAATGGTCGGTGCTGATCGTCGACAACGGCGACGTCCGCCTCATCCCTGCCGCCGATCTCCTCGGCCTCCCCCCGGACGCCACCGCCACCGCCCTCCGCGCACGCCTCGGCGAGACCTTCCGCGTCGCTGCGATCGGCGTGGCCGGAGAGCACGGCGTCCGCTACGCCGCCATTGCCAATGATGGCCGCCTCGCCGGACGCACCGGCACCGGTGCGGTGATGGGCAGCAAGCGCCTCAAAGCCATCGCTGTCCGCGGCGACACCCTCCCGCTCGTCGCCCATCCCAACGAGTTGGCACGAGCTGCCGAGGAGCTCACCACCCGCAGCCTCGGCCCCGCCACCGCCAAGTACCGCGAACAGGGCACCGCCGCGAACCTCGCCGTGCTGGCTGCCCGTGGTGCCCTACCCGGACGCGGCTTCGCCTCCACCGATCCCGCCGCGATCGCCGCGATCACCGCCGATGCACTGCGCGTCGATCGGCAGGTCGACCGCCACGGCTGCGCTGCCTGCGCCATCGGCTGTGAGCACCATTACCACCTGCGCGATGGATCCACCGCTCGCCTCGAGTTCGAGGCGCAATTCGCGCTCGGGGCCCTCTGCGGCATCGACGACCCAGAGACGGTCCTCCGCGCCTCCGCCGCCTGCGACGCACTCGGCCTCGATGCGATCTCCCTCGGCGGCACCATCGCGTGGGCGATGACCTGTCGCGATCGCGGCATCGACCTCACCCCGCATGGCGGACCCGGCCCGGTCTTCGGCGATGGTCCAGCCCTCCTCGTCCTGATCGACGACATCGCCCACCGCCGCGGTCTCGGCGACCTCCTCGCCGAGGGATCACGCGCGGCCGCCACCACGGTGGGGCAGGGGAGTGAGGCATGCGCGATGCATGTCAAAGGCCTCGAGCTTCCCGGCTACGACCCGCGCAAACTCCCCACCATCGCCCTCGGCTTGGCTGTTGCCACCCGCGGCGCCTGCCACAATCGCAGCAGTGCGTACGACATCGACCTGAGCGGCGCCCTCGGGCCGGATGCGGAGATCGCCGCCCGCGTCGCTGCCGCCATTCATGCCGAAGATCAGGCCGCGCTGATGGACAGTCTCACCCTCTGCAAGTTCCTGCGCCGCTGCTTCGACGATCTGCCGACCGAGGCCGCCATCCTCCACCATCTCGTCACCGGTCTCCCGACCACCCCGGAGACGCTCCTCGCCGCCGGCGAGAAGATCAATGCCGACAAACATGCCTTCAACCGTGCAAATGGCTGGACGCGCGACCTCGACACGCTGCCGGCCGACCTCGCGGTGCCCCATCTCCCGGCGATGGTCGATGCCTACCACCGCGCCCGCGGCTGGGAGGCAGCCGATGCCTGATCTCTCCGTCGTCATCCCCGCACTCGATGAAGGCCCAAATCTCGATCTGCTGCTCCCGGCGGTGGCGGAGGTCCTTGCCGGTCTCGCGGTCGCGCACGAGGTCATCGTCGTCACCAAGAAGGGCGACGCCGGCACCATTGATGCTGCCCGCCGCCATGGTGCGACGGTCCGCTTCCAAGAGACCCCCGGGTACGGCGGCGCCCTCGCGGCAGGATTCGCCGAAGCTCGTGGAACATGGGTGCTCACGATGGACGCCGACGGCTCCCACCCCCCGGCGACCATCGCCGATCTCTGGGCCGCGCGCGACGGTGCCGGACTCGTCATCGCCTCCCGGTACATCCGGGGCGGCAGCGCCGAGATGCCGCGTGATCGCCTCGTCCTCAGTCGCATCCTGAACGGCGTCCACCGCGCCGTCGGCGGCTGGGCGGTGCAGGATGGCTCTAGCGGCCTCCGGTTGCACCATCGCCGGCTCGTCGCCGGGCTCCCGATCCGCTCCCGTACCTTCGCCGCCGTCTATGAGGTGCTCGCCGCGGCCCACGTCGGTGGCTGGACAGTCCGCGAGGTCCCCTTCGCCTACGCCCCGCGCGTGCACGGCCGCTCCCACGCCAGCGCGATCCGCTTCGCCCCGGAATACCTGCGCGGGCTGCGGCGGATTGCGGACGCCCGGTCTCGGTTGTCCGCAAACCCTGCTGCAATGCGGAAAAGTGACCCAGAGGCACCGTTTCGCTGATTGACGCATCGCCCGCGCTTCCCTATACTCGCGAGGTTGCCGGGCGCGCACTGCGATGCCCGGTTCGGGTGTTCAGCGGCTTCCCGCCCCAGTCGAGCGCGGAGCCACTCAGCCGGCATCCGGCTGAGCCGCGGAATCGCGCCCCTTCGGGCGATCGTCAGAACAGGAGCCTCTCGTGACCAAGCGCACGTACCAGCCGCACCGGATCAAGCGCATCCGGAAGCACGGCTTCCTCAAGCGGATGTCGACCGCGGACGGCCGCGCCGTGCTCGCCCGTCGCCGCAAGAAGGGCCGCCACTCCCTGACCGTCGCCGACGAGAAGAAGTTCACGCAGAACCGCTAGGCGGTTGCGGGTTCGCCCGCGCCCTGCCGGCCCCTTCGTCCATGGAACGCTCCCTCCGCCTCCGCGAGTCGCATGACATCAAGCGGGTGCGCAGCAAGGGCAGGTCCGTGACGGAGGGGCCGTTGCATGTCCGCATCCTCCCCAACGGCTCCGATCCCGCCGTGAACCGCTACCAAGTGGTCGCCGGCAAGAAACAGGGCGGCGCCGTGCAGCGCAATCGGGTCAAACGCCTTCTGCGCGAGGCGCTGCGCCATCTCCACCCGTCCCTCAAGCCGGGCGTCGATGTCCTCGTCCTCGTCCGCGGCAGCGCCTCCGACATCCCCGACTACGCCACCGCCCGCGCCATGCTGGACCGGGTCGTCGAGCGAGCCGGGTTGCTGGCGCCGCCTGTGCAACCCCCCGTCTGATCGCGCACACTACCCCCATGTGCGCCGACGCCCCCCACCACGACGACGAACCCGAACTCTTCCGGTACGACTGGGATCACCAACCCGTGCCCTCGCCGGGTGCCGCGGTCGGGATGGGCATCATCCGGGGGTACAAGCGCTACCTCTCGCCGATCATGCCCGCCTCGTGCCGCTTCGTCCCCTCGTGCTCCGAATACGGCCACGAGGCCATCTCCAAGTACGGTATCATCCGCGGCGGCAGACTCGCCGTTTGGCGGATCATGCGCTGCAATCCGTTCGGCGGCACCGGGTGGGACCCTGTGCCGTGATGCCCGCGCCGCCACCTCGGCGGTGACTTGATGAATCCGGTGCCCCTCGTCGGCACCCCTCGACCTGTCACACACCGTCCCGCCCGTGCGGGAGGAGGCCATCGCACCGGTGTTGTCCTCGTTCTTCGACCAGTCGCTGCTTGCG
>JAPOLF010000012.1 GCA_029977305.1 bacterium
ACATCGTGCCGCTCAACTGAGACCGGCGATCGGATGGCGCCTGCGTGGACGACCGGAGTTCAGTGTCATGAATGGGTTGAGGTTTCGCATCGTGAGCGCTGCCGACACCGGGATGTCGCGGGTCCTGCGGGCGTTGGTGGTGCTGATCGTCGTGATGATCCCGGCGATCCCGGCCGCGATGATCCCGCCGGACGATGGTCTCGCGATGGAACGTGCGCTCGGGTCGCATCACCGAACGGTGACCGATGATGCATGCGGCCCGCAGTTGGAGCGGATCACGGTCGGCGATCGCCTCTACTGCACCCACGGCGGCGATGTCCCACCAGTCGGCTTTGCGGTGAACCGGTCAGTGGCGCCCGTCGCGCAGGTCCGGCGATCCGATCGGGTGGTGTTGTGCGTCGGGGATGGCACCACCGGGAAGCGCATCGAGGTGCTGTATCTCTACGACACCGCGCGCGGCAGCCGTCTCACGCAGTTTCGTGATGCGTTCCAGCTGTGGCTGGCGGACGCGGACCAGCTCTTTGCCAAGAGTTCCGAGATGACCGGGGTACGCCTCCAACTGCGGTTTGTCACGAATCCGAGCTGCATGGCGGAGATCCGTTCGGTGCCGGTCAGTGCGGCCGATCTCCGGACCTTCGGGGCGTCGATGGCGGCCGTCCAAGCCCAAGGCTACAACCGCACCGATCGTGACTATTTGCTGATTGCGGATGCCACGGTGTACTGCGGCATTGGCTCCCTGCGTAACGACTCGAGCCCGGGGCCGACCAACCAGAACAACAACGGCGGCGCATTCGCACGGGTGGACAGCGGGTGCTGGAGTCCCGACGTGATCGCCCACGAGATCATGCACAACCTCGGCGCGGTGCAGCTGGACGCGCCGAATTCCACGGACGCGTGGCACTGCACCGATGAGAACGACCTGATGTGCTATTCGGACCAGGGGCAGAACACACCGCCGATGCGCAGGGTGTGCGTGACCGGGGTGTGGGCGGACCAGGAGTGGTTCGACTGCAATCACGATGACTACTTCAACAGCGCACCGCCCGTTGGTTCGTACTTGGACACCCACTGGAACGTTGCGGAAAGCAGCTTCCTCACCGAGGCATCGCAAACAGCTGCGGGCCTCTCCATCGACCCGACGAGCGGCCCTGTGGGAACCGAGGTCGTGATCACCGCCGTCGGATTGCTCCCGGGGGTTGCTGCGACCCTGTTCTGGGACCTCCGGTCGATGGGTATCCGCACAGTCGGCGCTGATGGGACGGTGCGGTTTGTGATCACGGTGCCGGAGTCGGTCTACGGACCGACAGAGGTGACGATAGCCTCAGACGGTTCGTTGCCGAAGGAAACATTCTCCGTGCGGGCCTCACTGCAGGTGCAGCCTGAGAAGGTCCAGCGGGGGCGGTATGTGGCGATCCGGCTGCGGGGGTTTGCTGCGGGAGAGTCGATCTCTGTGACGCTCGGCTCGACGCTCGTGTTGCACGTCACCGCGGGCAGCCTAGGCTCCGTCGACGCGACCTTCGCGATCCCGCGGACCACGGACTACGGTCGGATGACGCTGAACGCCACAGGCGATGACGGGCACAGCGCCTCAACGCAGATCCAAATCATGCGCAAGCATCGACGGCACTAGACGCGCAGGCCCAGTTCCTCGCGCAAGTCGTCGCACGACGCGCTGAACGCCTGCAGCAGGCGTGCCCGTTCCGGTTCGGGGAGGAAGGCGGCGCGCACGGCGTTGCCGGCGATGCGTTGGAGATCGCGCGCGCCGTATCCCCAATGCTCGGCCAGCACCCGGAACTCGTCGGTGAGGGTGGTGCCGAAGAGCGGCGGGTCATCGGAATTGACGGTCACCAGCACCCCGGCACGATCGAGCAGGGGGAAGGGATGCTCGCCAAGCGCCGGGGTGACACGCGTGCAGACATTGCTCGTCGGGCAGACCTCAAGGGGAATCTGAGCCACCGCGAGGCGTGCGACCAAGGCAGGGTCGTCGATGGCGCGGATGCCGTGGCCGATGCGCTCCGCTCCCAACAGGTCGAGCGAGTCGATGATCGTTTGCGGACCGGTGGTCTCCCCGGCATGGGCGACCACATGGATTCCGGCGGCCCGCGTCGCGGCGAATTCCTCCACGAACAACTCAGGCGGGAATCCCACCTCCGATCCGCCGAGCCCGAGTGCCACCACCCCGTCCTCCGGAGTGAGGTTGACGATCCACTCCACGGTGCGGGCGACAGAGCGGTGGTCTGCCCCCTCGTCGCGCACGCCATCGGCAATCCACCGCATCTCCACGCCCAAACGATCCCGCACGTCCCGACGGGCGGCGTTCATCGCATCGAGCATCTCGCGGAAATTGAGGCCGCGTTTGCGCACGTTGGTCGCGGGATTGAAGTGAACCTCGATGTACCGGATGTTCTGGGCGGCACAGTCCTCGCCGAGTTCGCGCACGATGCGCTCGAAGTCCTCCGGATTGCGCAACGTGGTGCACACCGCGACGTAGCACGCGATGAAGTGGTCGAAGTCGCGGAAGGTGAAGAACGCGGAAAGGTAGTCTTCGGAGTACGTCTGCAGGGGCGTGCCGTGCTTCTGTGCGAGGTCCAGTACCGTGCGGGGGCGGACCGATCCTTCCAGGTGCACATGAATCTCCGCTTTCGGCATGCGGCGGATGAAGGCGTCGAGTTCGGGCGAGATCGGCATGGTGTCCTCGGGTGCGCTGCAGCGTGGTCGTGGCAGGAGGATACGCCCTCGTGCCGAGACGCGTGTGCGAGACTGCAGAGCGGGGAGGGGTTCCAGCGTCAGCACGGAGGAGATGACCATGGGCATTCCAGACCATGAACGCGATCGCCTTGACGCGCTGGCCTGGGCGGCGGAGGTCGCGGGGGATCCGCGTGCGGTCTATCTCGATACCGAGACGACCGGGTTGCGCCCCGGGTCGGATGTCGTCGAGATCGCCGTGATCGATGCGACGGGTGCGCCGCTGATCGACACCCTTGTCCGGCCGCGCAACCCGATTCCACCGGATGCGGCGGCGATCCACGGCATCTCGAACGAGATGGTCGCGGATGCGCCGACGTGGCCCGAGGTGTTCCCCGACCTGCAGCGCGTGCTCGAGGGGCGGCGGGTGATCGTCTACAACGCCGCCTACGACTGGAGCATCGTGGATGCGCTCGTCGACATCCACGGTCTGCCGCCCCTTGCCGGGGGTTGGCAGTGTGCGATGGAGATCTACGCCGTCGTGCATGGGGAATGGAACAGCCGCACCGGGAACTATCGCTGGCAGCAACTCAACCTCGCCGCCAAGCGTTTCCAGCACAACCCGGGAGGTCACCGAGCGATGGCCGATGCGGAGGTCTGCCGATTGGTGGTCCAATCGCTGGCAGAGATGTACCGCGCCGAGATCGGCTAGAGGCCGTCTGGTTGCTCGACGATCGCACCGTCCGGATTCTCGAAGGAGGGTGGGGTCGGGCGCGGTTGCCGGGAGACGGCGACATTGGTGCGATCGCGTCGCTCGGTCTCGCTGACCGGGTCGAAGTCCGCCCAGTGGCAGGGGCCGGCGTGAAGGCCGTCGCAGATCAAGACGGCGCCCGGACGGCGAGCCACCGCGATCGGGACCACAGTCGCCGCGCGCTGGGCAGGGGGCGGGAATCCCTGCGGGGGTTCGTGGGTGGCGGCGGCACACCATTGGCGATCAACAGGGTCGCCCCAGCCCGCGTACCGCTGCGCGAGGCTGCCCTTCTTGCGGCGGCCGTCATCGGTGGTGCGGTAGGTGGAGGACTGACGCGGAGGCTGCGGGCGCTGGGAAGGCTGGTCCGCGTCGCCGGGAGCGCCGGGATCGGTGGGTTGGCTGGTGGGATCGTGCGGCTCCACGGGCGTTCGTCCTTGGTGATGGGTCGGGAGAACCTGCGTCTTCACGGGGGTTTGGCGGACCCCGTGTGGTAGTATCGCATTGCGTCTACCCCGCCGGTAGCGGCCCTTCTTGGCCCATGCCGACTGTCGAACCCACCCCCAGCCCGGAGCGCCCTTTGGCGAAGCAGATCGGCATCGACCTCGGGACGGCCAACGTCCTCGTCTATTTGCGCGGGAAGGGCATCGTCATCAACGAGCCCTCGGTGGTCGCCATCTCCGCGCGCGACGGGAAGGTGAAGGCTGTCGGCCTTGAGGCGCGGAACATGCTCGGCCGCGAGCCGCGTGAGACGATCGAGGTCGTCCGCCCGATGCGCGATGGCGTGATCGCGGACTACGTGGTCACGCAGGAGATGCTCCGGTACTTCATCAACAAATCCTGCGGCCGGTTCTCGCTGGTGCGCCCCGAGGTGATGATCTGCGTCCCGGCAGGGGTCACCGGGGTGGAGCGGCGTGCGGTGCGTGATGCGGCGCTGGCCGCTGGGGCGCGCCGGGCCTACCTGATCAGCGAACCACTGGCGGCGGCGATCGGCGCGAAGGTGCCAGTGGCGGACCCGAGCGGCAACATGATCATCGACATCGGCGGTGGCACCACCGAAGTCGCGGTGATCTCGCTGAACGGGATCGTGGTCGCGCGTTCACTGCGCGTCGGCGGCAATCGGTTCGACGAGGCGATCTCCAACTACATCAAGCGCAAGTACAACCTGCGGATCGGCGAGCGCACCGCGGAAGAGGTGAAGATCGCCATCGGCAGCGCGATGCCGGTCGACGAGGACATCCGGATGGAGGTCCGCGGCCGGGACGAGGTCGCCGGCTTGCCGCGCACGATCCAGATCCACGCGAACGAGGTGACGGACGCGATCACCGAGCCGCTGGAGGCGATCATCGGGGCGGTGCGGTCGGTGCTCGAGGAGACTCCCCCGGAGCTCTCCTCGGACATCATCGACAAGGGGATGATCCTCACCGGTGGCGGGGCGATGCTGCGCCATCTGCCGGACCTCCTGATGGAGGTCACCGGGGTTCCCTGCTACGTGGCCGATGACCCGCTCTCCTGCGTCGCGGCCGGCACTGGGATGGCCCTCGAGCACATGGACGTGCTGCGGGACAGCCTCGAAGAGGCGTAGCCGCCGTTCACTGCGTCCGTACGTCGCCGTTTCTTGACAGGGCACGCGTCCTCGTCGAAAGTCGGCAGGCGGCGCGGGGATTCGCGCTTCGCCGATCTTCCCCACGGGACATGCGACATGCTGGATGCTTACCGACGACAAACGGCCGAGTTTCTCGAACTGCTGAATGAGCGGTTGGCGGTCGCCGCTGATGCCATCATCGATGCGGGGGCCTATCCCTCGTTTGACGACCTGCTCAGCGATTACGCCGATTACCTCACCACGCTCTTCAGCACGGTGGCGAGCCTCGATGGCGACGTCAATCCGGACGAGATGGTGGTGATGCTTTTCCAAGGGATGGAGCGCTTCAGCACCGGCGACGACTACCTCGCCTCCATCAACCGGATCAAAGCGCGGGCGGCATCGCGTGGGGCGGATCTGCTGGTCATCCCGCCATTCCTCGCTGCTGCGGCGGAGTGCGATCGGCAATTCGGGACCGCGTATGCGGCCGACATCGTGAATGCCCTGCTCGGCATGGCGGAGACCCTCGCCGACGCCGATATGAAGCACCATCCCCGCGAAACCCGCTTCCTCGAGGGGTATGAGCGGCTGCTTGAGGGGTATTTGCGACGCAATGGCCTTGATGCCTCCGACGACGAGAATGAGGCACCACCCGCGCTCGACGCCTAGTGCGGCAGCAAAGCATGGGACTTTCGGGTCCGGTGCCGTGTGCTCCCGACGTCGAGATGCAGGCGATACTGAAGGCCTGAGGCCTGTCCGTTCATCGACCGATTTGGTGCTGGGCGCAGCATTCGTCCCGGAGTGAATTCATCGTGGTGGTCAAACTGGTCCTGATGCAACCCGGGAGCGATGCGGCGGCGCATGACGCGGTACGTGCGATGGCAACCTCCGCCGGACTCGACACCGACCTCTTCTCGGGCGGCGATCGCGTCGCGATGCGCGTCGTCGGGGACATGCCCGATGGGATGCTCGCCCGCTTGATCGAGATGCCCGGCGTGGACACCGTGATGGACGACGCCGGCACGGTCTCCAGCCGCACCCGCGATCTGCGCATCGAGAGCCTGAAGCCGCTGATTCCGCCCGCGATCCTGCTCGAGCAGCAACCGCTCTCGGAGAAGGGTGCGGATCTCGTGCGGTCGACCCGCAACCAGATCAGCGACGTGCTGAATTTCCGGGACGACCGATTGGTGGTGGTGGTCGGGCCCTGCTCCGCCCACGATCCGGCGGCGGCTGAGGAATACGGGCGACGCCTCCGCGCCGAGGCCGACCGCTTGGCTGACGACCTCGTCGTCGTGATGCGGGTCTACTTCGAGAAGCCCCGCACCACGGTCGGTTGGAAGGGCTTGATCAACGATCCGAACATGGATGGCAGCTTCTCCGTCAACGACGGGTTGCACACCGCCCGTCAATTGCTGTTGACGCTGGCGGAGCTGGGTGTGCCAGCGGGGTGCGAGTTCCTCGATCCGATCCTGCCGCAGTTCATCACCGATGTGGTGACGTGGGGCGCGATCGGGGCGCGCACGACCGAGAGTCAGGTGCACCGTGAACTCGCCTCCGGCTTGTCGATGCCGGTGGGATTCAAGAATGGCACCGGTGGCGGCATCCAGATGGCGATCGATGCCCTGCGCGCTGCCGCCTACCCGCACCACTTCCTCAGCATCACCGAGCAAGGGGTGGCGGCGATCGTCTCCACCTATGGCAATCCGGATTGCCACGTGATCTTGCGCGGCGGCTCCGCCGGTCCGAACTACGACGCGACCTCGGTGGCGAGCGTGCTCGATGGGTTGGAGAAGGCCAAGCTGCTCCGCCGCGTGATGATCGACACCAGCCACGGCAACAGCAACAAGGACTACGCGAAGCAGCCGATGGTCGCTTCTGCGGTGGCCGATCAGGTTGCGGCCGGGCAGCAGGGGATCGTCGGCGTGCTGATGGAGTCCTTCCTCGTGGACGGCCGTCAGGATGAGCCGGAGGTCTTCGGCAAGAGCGTCACCGACAGCTGCATGGGCTGGGAGATGACGGTGCCGGTGCTCGATGAGCTGGCCGCTTCGGTGCGGACCCGCCGCAAGCGCGGTTAGTCGACCGTCACTGCTGGCCGCGTGTCGGCATGGCGCGTGGCCTGCTGGTAGGCGTAGGCGACTTCCAACACGAACCGATCTGCGTGGTGCGGCCCGACGATCTGGATGCCGGTCGGCAGGCCATCGCTCGTGAACCCAGCCGGCACGCTGATGGTGGGGCTCTCGGTCACGGTGATGCGAGAGCACGACCGCATCCACTCGATGTAGCTGTGCATCTGCTGGCCGTCGATCTCCGTCGGGTACTCGGTCTCCACCGGGAAGGGCGGCACTTGGCTCACCGCGGTGACCAAGACGTCGTAGCGCTCGAAGAATTGGCGGGCGCGCTCGTAAACGGCAGACCGGAGCCGCTCGGCGCGGCCGAGTTCCGGCCCGGTCAGCGCGCGACCCTCCTCGATATTCCAGATCACCGTCTGCTTGAGCAGGTCGCGGTGCGTGTCGAGGAGCTCGCCCAACCCCAATTCGAAGTCCCATGCGCGGAAGGCGTGGAATGCGTCATCCGCTCCATCCAAATCCGGCGCGATGTCTTCCACGATACACCCGAGCGAGGTGAAGACCGACCGCTGCCGCTCCACCACCTCGCGCACCCGCGGATCGAGCGGGAGGCCGCCGAGATCCGGGGCGAACGCCACCCGCAGGCCCTTCAGGTCCCGATCCAGCGGACCGGCGAAGGTGCTGCCCGGCACCTCGATCGAGAGCGGGGAGCGGCGGTCGGGTCCGGCGATCGCGGTCAGTTGCAGGGCGATGTCCTCCACGTAGCGGGCCATCGGCCCTTGCACCGCCATGGTGAACCACGAGCCCTTGTCGGGCCAGACCGGGATGAGGCCCGGCGAGGGACGGAACCCGACGACGTTGTTCCACCCGGCGGGATTGCGGAGGCTGCCGCCGAGGTCGCTGCCGTCGGCGATGGGGTGCATGCCGCAGGCGAGCCCGACGGCTGCGCCGCCGCTGCTGCCGCCCGCGGAGACGGCTTGGTTGTAGGCGTTGCGGGTGATCCCGAAGACGGGATTGAAGGTGTGCGACCCGGCGCCGAACTCCGGGGCGTTGGTCTTGCCGATGGTGATCGCGCCACCCTGCTGCAATCGCTCGATGATCAGGCTGCTCTGAGTTGGAATGTTGTTGGCATAGATGGGGGAACCGAACGTGGTGCGGATGCCAGCGGTGAGATTGGTCTCCTTGTGCGCGATCGGGAGGCCGTGAAGGGCACCGATGGGATCGCCGGCGGCGAGGGCGGCGTCTGCCGCTCGGGCCCCCTCCAGCGCGCGCTCCGGGAGCAGCGTGACGATGGCATTCACCGCAGGGTTGACCTGCTCGATCTGACGGAGAGTGGCCTCCATCAATTCGACCGCGGAAAGACGTTTCCTTCGGAGGTCTGCGGCGAGGGTGGTGGCGCTGCGGAAGAGCACATCGGTGGACATCGGCAACCTCGGGCTGAGCGCGGTCGGAGGCATCCCGGCGAAGCGTCCGGGTGGGCCTGAGGGCGCCATTGTCGCGGGAATCGCGGCAGACTGCTGCTCCAGGATTCCGACCCTCATCATCGGAGATGCGTCATGAATTGACAGTGTGGGCATCGGCGATACACTGCCCGCACGATGCGCGGGGTTGCGGTCTGCCGAGGGTGGGCCGATCCCGGGCGGAGGCACCAGCCGCGCCGACTCAATGAGGAGTTGGCGACGTGGGGAGACCGGCAATGGCGCGAGGTCGAGCCGCACAGGGGCAGCACGCGACGGATGGCGCGAATGGCCGGACGTCCGAGCAGGCACCGAACGGGCGATGGATGACAATCCATGCCGCCTGTGATCTGTTGGGGGTGGACCAATCCACCCTGCGGCGGTGGAGCGATGCGGGGAAGGTCCCGGTCTTCCGGACGCCCGGGGGGCATCGGCGCTATGCCGAGGCGGATCTGCTCGCGATGGTCGGCATGACCACGCGACCACAGCAGCCGAAGGTGACCCACCAAAGTCTCACCGACCGCTCCCTGCTCGCCTACGAGGAGCAATACCTGCGTGGGGCGCGTGAGCGGCGCTGGTTCGATGCGTATGGGGCGTCGACGCAGGAGGAGCATCGCCGCCTCGGCCGCCGCTTGGTGGATCTCGCGATGCGGTACGCCGCGACGAGTTCCGCCTCGGACGAGCGGCAGTCGCTGCTGGACGAAGGGCGGCAGATCGGCGTCCATTACGGTCGGTCAGGCGCTGAGCACGGGCTGTCGCCGGCGGAGACGCTGCAGGCGTTCCTCTACTTCCGCTATCCGCTGACGCGGGCGGTGACCTCGATGATCGAAGACGAGGAGTGGGCGGCAAAGCGAGTCGTCCGGCTCTTCGTGGAGATCGAGTACTTCATGGACCAGGTGCTGACCGCCACCATCGAGGCGAATGAGCAGGTGGCTGTCGCCCGCTGACCGCCGTTCGCCTCGGTATGGTGGGTTACGCACCGACTCGTCCACGCGGCCCAATCCTGCGTATCCTCAGGTGAATCGACGCCACTGAGGACCCATGCCCATGGACGCACAGCATCGACAGGAATGGTTGCGACGTGCCGGCAAGGCCGGGGCGTTCGCCGCCTTGGTGATGGTCGCGGTGCAACTCGCACTGCGCATCATCGTCGGAGCGGAGGGCACGCCCTCGCTCGCTGATCTCATTGTTGGGATGGTTGCCCGGTTGACGCCGGTGCCGGTCTTCGGCTGGATCACCGAGACGTTCGGGAGCCTCGGTCAGAATCTGTTGTTCGTGCTGGTGTTGGTCGCGATCATCGGCGTGGGTTGGGCGGCTGGCCGTGAAGCCGGCAAGCGCGTGCTGCCCTCGACGGCACCGCTCCTCGCGGCGGGGATCGTCGCCGCGGTGCTGTTCGCGGTCACCGGCCTCGTGATCGCCCCACTCGGGGGCTTCGGCGTGTTCGGGCTCGGTAGCGAGCACGCAATCGCCATCCTCTGGCAGTTGGTGCTGACCTTCGCGGTGTGGGCGCTCGTCTGGGCGTGGAGTGTGGGTGCGCCGGCGCAGGTTGTTTCTGATGCGCAGCCGGATGCCTCACCGAAGATGCAGCGACGCGCATTCATCGAAACCGGGGCGGCGACGGCGAGCGCGCTGGGATTGGTCGCCGTGACCGCGTGGATGGCGCAGCGCCTGATCCGGATCCCCAAGACGTCGGATCTGGTGGAGGACCAAGCGCAGGCGGATCGGATCCTCGCCACGGCGGAAGCGGGACGAGCACCTGCCGGAGGCGTGGCCGCAACCCCGGTTGCCGCGGACCTTCCGTCCTTTGACACCCTCGAGGAAGAGGGACGGTTGACGCCGCGGTTGACCCCGGTCGCCGACTTCTATCACGTCTCCAAGAACATCGCCGACCCGATCGTGGCGGCAGACGGGTGGACCCTGACCATCGACGGTCTGGTCGATCGCCCGCTCACGCTGACCCTCGATGATTTGCGGGCGCGCGAGCAGGTGCAGCGGATCACGACCCTCGGGTGCATCTCGAATGAATTGAATGGCGACCTGATCTCGACCGGCGAGTGGAGCGGCATCCCGCTTGCGGCGCTGCTCGCGGAGGTCGGGCCGATGGCGTCGGTGGTCGATGTCCGCTTCGAGGCGGCGGATGACTACGAGGACTCGATCCCGCTGGCGCAGGCGATGGACCCTGACAACCTGCTGGTGCTCGGGTTGAATGGCAAGCCATTGACTGATGACCACGGCTTCCCGGCGCGGTTGATCGTGCCGGCCATCTACGGCATGAAGAATGTGAAGTGGATTCGGCGGATCGAGCTTGTCGACGTGGACTTCAAGGGGTACTGGCAATCCCGCGGCTGGAGCGATCCGGCGCCATACCAGATCTGGGGCCGCATCGACACCCCGGCGAGTGGCGAATCAACTGCCCCCGGCACGATCGTGGCGGCTGGCGTCGCATTCGCTGGGGATCGCGGGGTGGAGCGCGTGGAGTGCTCCATTGACGGCGGGACCACCTGGTGGGAGGCCGAGCTCGAGTCTGCGCTGAATCCGCCGTTCACCTGGGTGCGCTGGGAGACCGGGTTCGAAGCGACCAGCGACGTCGATCTCTGGATCCGGATCACCGACGGCGAGGGGACCGTCGCCCCGCAGGCCGAGCGCCCGCCGCTGCCCGATGGCGCGACCGGTTGGCCGGCCCGGCAGGTGAAGGTGCGGTCCTAGAGCGTCGCCCGCTGCATAGGTGTCAGGAAAACCCTTACAGCGATCAGGTGTTTCCTGACGCCGTTTGCGCGAGATTCGGCAGTGATTCCCGACCGACAACTCACGCCCCTGAGCCTATCCTGAGGATGAAGGCGTCGGTGGGGGCAGCCGTGGCACGAACCCCGGGGATGCCTCCGCCGATTTGGACGCCGCACGGAAACGTCGGCTCGTCGGGGGGTTCCGTCATGCAACAGGTCCCTGTTCACCACCGGGTCGAAGGTCAGCAGATGCAACGGGCAGGTGGGTCGGTCGCGGTGCACCCGGGGTGGATGATGAAGAACGACGTTTCCGGCTACGTGGTCCTCTCGACGGAATCGGACGTCCGGTTCGCCGCGGTGTCGCAGGTGCTCAAAACCGCCGGGTATCTCGACCGCGCGGCGTCGGATCTGCTCAGCGAGTTGGGGATCACCGCCGGGGCGTTCAATGCGCTCCTCGAGATCGAGCGACACGGTGAGGACGGCATCGCCCCCTCCGAGTTGGCGCGATCGCTCGCGGTGGCGCGGCGCACGGCGACGCTGTACGTCGATGTCCTCACCCAGAACGGCTGGGCGAGCCGTCGGCCGCATCCGGATGATCGCCGGATGGTGCTCGCCAGCCTGACGCCTGATGGGCGCTCCCTGCTGGATCGGGTCGGAGAGACCTATCGACAGCGCCTCGCCGACCTGCTCGGCAGCATGGGCAGCGACGATGCCAACCAATTGCGATTGCTCCTTGCGATGATTCCCCTGAAAGAACGCACCGCGGCGGACTGATCAAGCCTCCAACCCCCATTCCCCAGGCATCGGCGGGGTCGCGTGCGCGGCCCCGTTGGTGTCTCCGCGTGAATCGGGCGAGGCGGGGATAATGACGTGGTCAACGGCCAGAGCATCGGCAGGAGGACGTCATGGCGCTGCCCTATCTCGCGGATCCGCGTGTGCTGTTCGATCCGGAACCTGGATCGGTGTATCTCGATGCCGCCACCTATGGCCTGCCGCCACGCCCGACGGTGGAGGCCCTGCAGCGCGCGCTCTCGCGCTGGCAGGCGGGTTCGGCGGATTTCGTCCCGGAGTGGGATGACATCGCCGAGGAGTGCCGGGCGCTGTTCGCGGAGTTGATCGGTGGAACGCCCGAGGAGACGGCGTTGATCCCGACCGTCTCGGCCGGGATCGCGCTCGTGGCGGCCTCGTTGCCGACGGGCACCGAGGTGGTGATCGCGGACGACGAATTCACCTCGGTGCTGTTGCCGTTCCTGGTCGCGGCGGAGGAGCGCGGGGCGGTGATCCGCCGTGTGGCCTTCGCCGACCTCGCCTCAGCGATCCGACCGGGGACGGGATGGGTGGCGGTCAGTTACGTGCGCTCGCAGGATGGGCGGGTGGCGGATCTCGCGGGGATCATCGCGGCCGCGCAGGCGGTTGGGGCGCGGGTGATGGTCGATGCCACCCATGCCGTGCCGATGATGCCGATCCGTCCCCACCTCGACGGAATTGATGTCCTGCTCGCGCATGGATACAAGCACATGTTGTGTCCGCGTGGGGTGGGGTTCATGCACGTCCGCCGATCCGCGGTGCCGACGATCGCGCCGTACTACGCGAACTGGCGGAGCGCGCATCGGCCGTACGGCGGCGATCTCACCCTGCCGGACACCGCCGAGCGGTTCGACCTCTCGCTGGCCTGGCACGCGTGGGTGGGTGCGTTGCCGTCGATGCGCCTGCTCGTCGATTGGATGAATGAGGATGCGTACGCCCGTCCATTGGCGCAGGCGAGGGCGCTCAGCGACCTGCTCGGGCAGCCTGCGACGGGCTCGACGGTCTTCAGCGTGCCGGTGAACGATGCCGACGCCGTGACCCTCGCCCTCGCCGAGTCCGGCGTGCGCTGCGCCGCCCGTGCGGGCAAGGTCCGCCTCTCGACCCACGTCTGGAACAGCGACGAGGACATCCGGCGCGCGGCGGAGGTGCTGTCGCCCTTCGTGCGCTAGTCGGCGATGAGGACCATCACCGCGTGTGGCGGCACGGTGAGGGTGGCGGTGGGGACTGGCTTGGGGGTGTCGTCGAGCGGAGCAGTGGTGTCGACCATCACCGCCCACGCGCGGCCGTCCGGGAGATCGAACGGCACCGCGTGACCGCTGGCGTTCATCAGCAGCGCGAGCCATCCGGTTTCCGGTGCCTCGGCGGAGATCGCCCACCCGAGGGCGCGCAGGTCTTCGCGCTGCCAGTCGTCGCCCTGCATCTCGCCGCCCCCCGGGCGCAGCCAGACGAGGCCGTGATCGGGGTTGTCCGCGTCGCGATGATCGGCGAAGTGCACCCGACGAAGCGGGGCAAGTGTGCGCCGAAGGTGGACCAGGCGGCGGGTCAGCGCGAGCGTGGTCTCCGCGCCCTCGTCGAGATCCCAATTCCACCAACTGATGGCATTGTCTTGGCAATAGGCGTTGTTGTTGCCGCGCTGGGTGCGGTGGATCTCGTCGCCGCCGAGGAGCATCGGCACTCCCAGCGAGCAGAGCAGCGTGGTGAGCATGTTGCGCTGCTGGCGGTGGCGGATGGCGACGACATCAGGCCGTGCTGATGGACCCTCGACACCCCAGTTGAACGAGAGATTGTGATTCGAACCGTCGCGGTTGGCCTCACCGTTTGCCTCGTTGTGCTTGTCGAGGTAACTCGAGAGGTCGAGCATGGTGAAGCCGTCGTGGGCGGTGATGAAGTTGATGCTGGCAGAGGGCAGGCGGTGTCCGCGGCGGAAGAGATCGGGTGAGCCCGCGATGCGGAACCCCAATTCGGTGCCCTGCGGATCGCCGCGCCAGAACGAGCGGAGGGTGTCGCGGTAGCGATCATTCCATTCGGACCAGCCGCCCGGGAAATTGCCGAGGTGGTAGCCGCCGTTGCCGGTGTCCCACGGCTCGGCGATGAGTTTCACCTGATGGAGGACGGGATCCTGGCTGATGGTGTCGAGGAAGGCGCCGGTGTGGGCGACCTCGTTCGCCTCGCGGAGCAGGGCGGGGGCGAGATCGAAGCGGAAGCCGTCGACATGCATCTCCTCGACCCAGTGGCGCAAGGAATCCATCACGAGCGCGAGGCCGACCGGGTGGGTGGTGTCGAAGGTGTTGCCGCAACCGGTGTAGTCGAGGTAGAAGCGCGGGTGGTCGGGATCGAGGCGGTAGTAGGCGGCGTTGTCGATGCCGCGGAACCCGAGGCACGGACCGAGGTGGTTGCCCTCGGCGGTGTGGTTGTAGACGACGTCGAGCAGGACTTCGATCCCCGCGGCGTGAAGGGCCTTGACCATGTCCTTGAATTCGCGCACCTGGTCGTTCCCGGCGCTCGCAGCGGCGAGGCGCGGTGAGGGCGCGAGGAATGCCAACGTGTTGTATCCCCAGTAGTTGGTGAGCCCGCGACTGGCGAGATGGGTTTCGTCCTCGTGGGCATGCACCGGCAGGAGCTCGACAGCGGTCACCCCGAGCTGCTGCAGGTAGGAGATCGCGGCGGGGTGGGCGAGTCCGGCGTAGGTGCCGCGCAGCTCCTCCGGGATGTCGGGGCAGGTTTTCGTGAATCCCTTGACGTGCAGCTCGAGGATCACCGATTCGTGCATCGGGATGGCGAGGCGGGAGTCGGTGCCCCAGTCGTAGGCGGGGTCGACGACGACCGACCGCGGGACGAACGGCGCACTGTCCTGCTCGTTCATGATGAGGTCGTTGACGCGCGGTTCGGTGCGATGGGCGAAGATCGCCGGGGACCAGGTGACGCCGCGGTGGATCGCGAAGGCGTAGGGGTCGGTCAGCAGTTTGGCGGGATTGCAGCGGAGACCGCGCTCAGGGTCCCAGGGGCCGTCGACGCGGAATCCGTACGCGTCACCGGGCCGGATGCCCGGGAGGTAGTCATGCCAGACATCGCCGGAGCGTTCGCGGAGAGGGATGCGCTCGGCCTCGAGCGGATCGTCGGGATCGGCGAAGCGGCAGAACGAGACGGCAGTGGCGACGCTGGAGGCGATGGCGACGTTGACGCCTGAGCCGTCCCAGCGGACACCAAGCGGGTATGGGGTGCTCACGCGCGTGGTCAGGGCCGATCCCTCCTGCGGGTCGCGGGGCGACCCATCTGCGGAAGTATCCCACCGTTCGTACGCCGGTCAACGACGCGGCGCGGGAGCAGCCCCGTGTGGCTCGATTGCTGCGTAGGGGATACTGCCGCGGACGGCGCGGCCGGGAGTCCGACCACCGCCAGCGCGGAACGACTTCGCCCGCCCGCACGTTTTCCGAACACTCACCGGTGGGCCTCCGCGTCGCGTCCCGGTGCAAGAAGGATTGTTGATGAGATTCCCGCTCTCCCGCCGCGCGCTCCTGACGCGCACCTCGCAAGCGAGCCTTGGCGCGCTGATCCCGAATGAGTTCGCGGGACCGAAGCAGGGGCCGGATGTGCTGGTGGTGGTCATGGATGACATGCGCGCCAGCGACTGGCAGGCCTTCGGGCAGACGCGCACGCTTCTCGCCAATGGCACGATGTTCGAGAACTTCATCCTCAACACGCCGGTGTGCGGCCCCTCGCGCGCGACGATGTTCACCGGGCGACACGCCCACAACCACCGTGCCTTCACCAACACCGGCGAGAGTGGCACGTGGGAGCAGTACAAAGCCCATGACGCAGGGCAGGATGCGATCTACACGAAGGCGAAGGACGCGGGCTACCGCACCGTGATCAGCGGGAAGTTCCTCAACGGGGCGCCGAAGCGCGGCGGGATAGGTCCCGGATGGAGCAGTTTTGCGATCACCGAAGACAAGCGGTATCTGGATTTCACCCTCAACGAGAATGGGAAATCCCACGAATACGATGGGCGCCGCAAGTACAGCACCGATGTGTTGGCGAACCACCTGATCACTGAGATCGAGGATGCGAATCGCCACCAACCCCTGATGCTCTTCTACACCCCGAAGGCGCCAAAGGGACCAAGCACGCCGGATCCTGCGCGGGCGGCAATGTTTACCCAAGCGGCACAGGTCACCGACCCGGCCACCAACGAGGCCGACATTTCCGACAAGCCGCAGGCGGTGCGGCGGCGCAAGCCGCTCACGCCGCAGGCGATGGACGATCTTGCGCGGGCAAATCGGCAGCGACTGGAGACCCTTGCCTCGGTCGACGCGGCAATCGTCCGCATTCTCACCGCGATCAACCAGCGGCGGGACATCTCGCACTTGTATGTCTTCATCACGAGTGACAACGGGTTTGCACTGGGGGATCATCGCCTGACCGGCAAGGGGCGCCCGTATGACAGCGTGATCCGGGTGCCGCTGTTGGCGTTCGGCCCGGGATTCGCTCCGGGGGTGAATAGCAGGCTCTGCAGCATGGTCGATCTCGCGCCGACGATCGCGCAGGTGACAGGCGTGCCCTTGCCGAACACCGATGGCCTCTCCTTGCTGAGCGCGGAGCAGCGGGACACAGTGCTGCTCGAGTGTCGGAGTGGATCGCAGCATTACGACGGCTTGCGTACCGCCACCGAGCTCTACGTCGAATACGACGACGGCGAGCGGGAGTACTACGACCACACCACCGATCCGGATGAACTGACCAATCGCCTCGCCGACTGGGATGGCCAGTTGCCGAGTCTGGACCCGGTGCATGAGGCGCAATTGATCTCGCGGTTGGCGACGGCGCGGATCTGCAGCGGCCGATCGTGCTGGGATCCGTTGACCGCCCCGCCGGTGCCGGTCGCAGGTCGACGTGGAGGACGGCGTCGCGCCCGAGGACGCTAGGAGATCGCGGATGAAGTGCGTGATCGGCCACGACGGAAAGACCTGCGTGCCAGGGGCACGGGCCACCCTTGCCGGTCGCCGGGGAAGCAGTAGGCAGACCTCCGTATATGGGCGATTGGCGCCGTGCCATGGTGCGGCGCGGGCGTTGAAGCGCTGCGACGACACCCCCGGCGAGCGCTGCCCCTATCGCGAGGCACAGGTCTTCTTTCTGGATGAGCAATCAGCGATCGCAGCGGGGTTCCGTCCCTGTGCGCATTGCTTCCCGGAGAAGTACCAGGCGTGGAAAGCCGCTCAGGAAACTTGATCGCCACCCCGCATTCAGCGAATAACTCACTGGAGCACAGGATTGTCCGCGTGGTCCGGGATGCTTGATGTCAACACAACGGATTGGCATGTATGCTTTCCCCTCGCCTCCCTGTGACGAGACTCGCGTCGCGGTGGGGTGTTTCGAGGGGACCCATGGATTGCATGCTCACACCTGAATTCCCACGCGCTCGAACGTGGCTCGTCAGACCCGAGGTCACGCGGTGAGCGGCATGGTGACGCGGCGTGCCCTACTCAAGCAGGCGGGAACGGCGGG
>JAPOLF010000130.1:0-2701 GCA_029977305.1 bacterium
TCCTATGCCCTGCAGCACTTCAGCACCGAAAAGGTGACGCGCGCACAGCGGGCGGCTGAGCGGGTGCTGACCGAGGATCCAGAACTCGAGTTGCCGGAGCATCGGATGTTGCGCCAGCGGTTCGAGGAGTTCTGGGCAAAGGCTGGCGGTGGGGTGGCGGCGTAATCGTTGAGGTCTTGCCGGTTTGAGCAGGACGAACCGGGCGCGGCTCGCGATCAGCCGCTCGTCTAATGCCCTTCTGCGAGCGCCGCGTACTGCCACTCGCCATCAAAGCGGAGGGAGTGACGCTCGGCGAGTTTCGGATCGGTGTCGGGGTGGTCCTCGCGGTAGTGGGCGCCGCGGCTCTCGTGGCGGTGGAGGGCAGCCCCGATAACCGCCTCGGCAGCGGTGGCCATGTTGGCGAGCTCCCAAAGATCGCGGCGCAGGCCTCCGGCGAGGCCGGCCACCTCGCGGCGAGTTGCGGCGACGATGGCCATGGCCTCCTCGAGGCCTGCCGCGGTGCGGACCACGGCGACGTCGTCGCTCATGGCGCGCTGCAAGCGTTGGCGCGCCTCGGCGATGGGCAGCGCGGTCGGAATCGCGAGGGTGGCGGCGGGGGTCATCCGGAGGTCGACCGGGAGGGCTTCCGGGGTCACCTCGCGGGCAATGCGATCAGCGGTGCGCATCCCGAAGACGAGTCCCTCGAGGAGGGAGTTGCTGGCGAGACGGTTTGCTCCATGCACTCCTGTGCATGAGGCTTCGCCGATGGCGAGCAAACCGGGCATGCCTGTCTCCCCTTCAGGACCGGCGACGACACCGCCGATGAAGTAATGGGCCGCAGGTGAGACCGGCAGAAGATCGGTGGCGATGTCGAGGCCACGCTTGGCGAGCTCGTCGCGGATGGTGGGGAAGCGCTCACGCATGGCGGTGGCGTCGAGGTGGCGGAGATCGAGGTAGACGGCGGGGGCGCGGTCGATGCCCATCTGACGCTGGATGCCACGGGCGACGACATCGCGCGGGGCGAGTTCGGCGAGTTCGTGGAGTTGGGTCATGAAACGTTCACCGTCGGCGCCGCGGAGGTACGCCCCTTCGCCGCGAATCGCTTCGGTGAGGAGGAAGGGCGTGGTGCCGGGAACGGTGAGCACGGTGGGATGGAATTGGACGAACTCGGTGTCTGCAACCGGTGCGCCGGCGCGGATGGCCATGGCGAGGCCGTCAGCGGTGGCACCGATCGGGTTGGAGGTGGTTGCCCAAAGTTGCCCGGCGCCTCCGGCAGCGAGCACGGTCCGCGGAGCGAGGAGGCGGACGGGGGCACTGCCGACCGCGAGTTGGGCAAGGACACCGACACAGGTGCCGGACTCGGTGAGGAGGTCGATGGCGAAGGCACCGGCGTAGACGTCGATGTTGCGATCCTCGCGGACGCGGGCGACGAGGGCGCGCTCGATTTCCCAGCCGGTGGCGTCTCCCCGGCGTGGAGGACGCGGCGTCGGCTGTGAGCCGCCTCGCGGCCGAGGAGGAGTTCGCCGGTGGCGTCGGTGTCGAAGTGGGTGCCGATCTGGAGGAGCCACTCGACGGCCTCGGGAGCACCCTCCACCATCGAGCGGACCGCGGCCGGATCGCAGAGACCGGCGCCGGCGGCGAGCGTGTCCTGGATGTGGAGATCGGGGGTGTCGTCTTTGCCGACCGCGGCGGAGAGACCGCCTTGGGCGTAGCGGGTGTTGGACTCGCCGAGCACGCCTTTGGTGAGGAGGGCGACGCGGAGACCGGGTGGCAGGCGCAGGGTGAAGGCCAATCCGGCGACGCCGGCGCCAATGACGATGACGTCGTAGGCGTAGGCATCCTTGGCGGTGAGGCTTGAGAGGAGTGGTTCGCGTGGTGTGAGAGTGTTCATGGACACGAAGTGTAGGGCACGGTGGGAACTCTGGGCTGCGGGAACGGTGAAATCACACTGATGGCGCACCCGGGGCCGGGGCAATGTCCAGAGAAGCGCGAGCCGTTCCGGGCCTCTGGCTGGTGGCGTACGCTCTGCGTGCACAGCAACGCGCGAGGAGGTTGACGGTGATCATCGACAGTCATCAGCACTTCTGGAATCCGGAGCGCTTCTCCTACTTCTGGATGGAGGGCGAGGCGGTGGCGCCGCTGCGGCGTCCGTTTCTCCCGGCGGATCTGGCGCCGCTGATGCGGGAGGCGGGCGTCGATGCGACGGTGCTGGTGCAGGCGCTGATGGATGTGGACGAGACGCGGTGGTTCCTCGAGCTCGCGAACACCACGCCGTGGATCGCGGGGGTGGTGGGCTGGGTGAACCTGCTCGATCCCCGGGTGGGGGAGACGCTCGCAGGGCTGACGTCGCGGGACGACGGGGACTATCTCGTGGGAATCCGGCACATGGTGCAGGACGAGCCTGATCCCAACTGGTTGCTTCAGCCGCAGGCGATCGCCGGGATCCGAGAGGTCGGGGCGCAGGGGTTGGTCTACGATTTGCTGCTGCGACCACCGCAGATCGCTGCGGGGGTGAAGGTGAGCGCGCAGCTGCCCGAGGTGCGGTTCGTGGTGGATCACCTCGCGAAGCCGCCGATCGCGAGCGGGGAGATCGCGGCGTGGGCGCGGGACATGGCGCCGTTCGCGGAGATGCCGCATGTGTGGTGCAAGCTCTCGGGGATGGTGACCGAGGCGAACTGGCAGACGTGGACAGTGGATGATCTGGTGCCCTACGTGGCGAAGG
>JAPOLF010000130.1:2711-5855 GCA_029977305.1 bacterium
CGTGGAGTGGTTCGGCGAAGAGCGATTGCTCTTCGGATCCGACTGGCCGGTGTGCACGTTGGCTGCGAGTTACGGTGCGGTGAAGTCGGCGGCGGAGCGCGCGTTGGACATCGTATGGGGCGGGGAGCTCAGCGCGACGGCGCGAGCGCGGATCTTCGGGGGCAATGCGCTCGAGGTGTATCGGCTGCCGATCGTCGCGGAATGAGCAACAGGGGAAGGAACGGTGGTTCCCTCCCCTGCTCTCCTGATCGACGGGTGGATTAGAACTTCAGCGGCAGCGCGGTGAGGCTGCGGAGGAAGCTTGCCTGCCAGGTGATCTCGTCGGCGGGGACGCCGAGCGCGAGATCGGGCATGCGGTCGAGAATGGCTTCGAAGGCCACTTGCCCTTCGAGGCGGGCGAGCGGGGCGCCCAGGCACACGTGCAAGCCCTTGCCGAAGGCGACGTGGCGGTGCGCGTCCTCGCGGGTGATGTCGAAGGCATCAGGGTTGGAGAAGCGCGAGGGGTCGCGGTCGGCCGCGGCGAGGACGGCGATCATCGTTTCGCCGGGCATCACCGTGAAGCCGTCGAGTTCAACCTGCGCGGTGGCGTAGCGCGGGGTGGTGGTCTCCGCCGGACCGTAGTACCGCAGCGTTTCCTCCACCGTGTTCTTGACGAGGTTCGGATCGGCCTTCAGCTTCGCGAGTTGCTCCGGATTCGTGAGCAGGGCGTAGACGCCATTGGTGATGAGGTTCACCGTGGTGATGTGTCCGGCGACGATGAGGATGAAGACCATGGAAAGGAGTTCATCTTCGTCGAGGCGGTCGCCGTCCTCCTCGGCCTGCACGAGCTGGGAGATCATGTCGTCTTGCGGGTTGGCACGCTTCGCGTCGAAGAGCCCCTTCAGGTAGGCGATGAAATCGCGGATGTTCTGGGCGATCGCCTCCTGTTGCTCGGGCGTGGCGCGCTGAGCCGAGAGGAGGTTTTCCGACCAGAGGCGGACATTCTCACGATCCGCGGCGGGGACGCCGAGCATCTCGGAGATGACGGTCATCGGGAGCGGGAAGGCGAACTGGGAGATGAGCTCCATACGGCGGTTGGGGGCGGACTCGCCGCGGGCCTCGGCGGCAGCGATGGCGGCGTCGAGGAGGTCATCAGCGATCTTGCGGATGCGCGGGCGGAGCTTCTCGATCTCGCCAGCGGTGAAACTCTTCTGGACCAACTTGCGAAGGCGGGTGTGGTCCGGGGGATCGAGGGTGAGGACGCTGCGCGAGAGCGGGCGGAACTCCTCCGCGGTGGGGGGGAGCTGCTCGAGCATCTCGGGCGGCATGATCTTGTGGAAGTCCACCGAGACCGTGGGGTCGAGCAGACCCGCGTTGACGGCGTCGTAGCTGGTGAGCAGGACAACGGGACGGTTGAAGAATCCTTGCTGCTCACCCTCGCCGGAACCGTTGGTAATCACCGCGCGGTGAGCGGGGCACTTGGCGTTGAGTTCCTTGTAGCGCTCGAAGGCGTCCTTGCGGAACTCTGGCGATCCGATGTCGAGCGTGAGCATGTCGGTTGGCATGGTGGGGGTATCTGTCATCGAGGTTCTCCTTGATCCGCGTGATTCAGGCGATGTTCCACGAACTGCTGATGCAAGTATCAGGCCCGTGTGTAACAGAGGGGTAACGGGAACACGTACCTCGGCTACGAAATCGCGCGGGTGCGCGCTCCTCGGAAGTAGACGTCGGGGGTTGAGGTTTGGTTGCCTGATTCCTAGCCGATGGTGACGAAGCCCTGATCGGTCACGCGCGCCTTGGGAATGACCGAGAGCGCCATGAAGGCAAGCAATCCGAAGGGCGACGGCAAGGTGCTGCCGAGACTGCGAGCAGCGGCTTCCGCAACCTCATATTGCGCAGCCGCCTCGGCGAGGGGCAGGTCGGTCAGGATGCCCGCGATCGGCAATGGCATGTGGGCGAGAACCTCACCGTCTGCGACGGCAGCGAGGCCGCCCTCGCTGTCGATGATGGTGGCAATGGCGGCAAGAAGCGAGGCGTCGTCGGCACCGACCGCGATGATGTTGTGGGCATCGTGGGCGATGGAACTGGCGAGGGCGCCCTTGGTCAGGCCGAAGCCCTTGACGTACCCGACGCCCACTCGGCCGGTGGCGTGGTGGCGCTCGACGCAGACGAGTTTGAGCAGATCTTGGGAGGGGTCGGCGACGGCTTCGCCATCAACGATCACCGGTATGACATCGGTGGCGAGGTCCGTCGCGATCTCGCCGGGGATGGCGACGACGGCGCGCGTGGCATCCGCAGGATCGAGGCGGAAATCGCGGATGCTCAACGGGGCAACGACCATGCTGTTCCGGAGCACCGCGGGGATGTCCTGCAGGGGCGGCACTTTTGCGGTGAGCTTGCCGGACTCCGCGACGAGTTGTCCTTCATAGAGGGTCATCTCGACCTGCATCGTGGTGAGATCGCGGAGCACGACGAGGTTCGCGGAGAAGCCGGGGGCGACTGCGCCGAGGTCGTCGAAGCCCCAGTGGTGGGCGGCGTTCCAGGTGGCAAGGCGGATGGCACGCAGGGGGTCCATGCCGAGCTTGATGGCCTTGCGAAGGATGTGGTTGACGTGGCCCTCCTCGAGGAGGAGATGGGCGTCTCGGTCGTCCGAGCAGAAGCAGACGCGGTGGGCATTGGCGTCGGTCACCACCGGAACCAAGGCTTCGAGGTTTTGGGAGGCGGAGCCTTCGCGGATGAAGAGCATCATCCCGGCTTGGAGTTTCCCGCGGGCTTCATCGGCGCTGGTGGATTCGTGATCGGAGCGCGGGCCGGCGCTGATGTAGGCCTGCAATGGGCGGTCGCGCAGTTCGGGGGCGTGGCCATCGATCGGCATGCCGCCGATGGCGTCAAGCACGTCGGCAATGCCGGCATCCGCGGCGAGCACCCCGGGGAAGTTCATGAGTTCCCCAAGGGCCAGTGACTCGGGCCACTGAATCATCTCGGCGATCTCGGCAGGGCCGAACACGGCGCCGGGCGATTCCTTCGGGCTGGCCGGAACGCACGAGGGCACCGTGAAACGGATGCGCATCGGCACCGTGGCAGCGGCGGCGCGCATCGCCTCCAAGCCGGGGAGGCCGGCGATGTTGGCGATCTCGTGGGGATCGGTGATGACGGCACCGGTGC
>JAPOLF010000131.1 GCA_029977305.1 bacterium
GGCTCGGGGCGGGAATGGTGCGCGACGGGCAGGTCGCGGCGTATGTGGGGACGGCTGCGGCGCTGGCAGCGCAGACACCGCGGCCGGTGCGTGATCCAGAGCAGAAGATGACCTGCCTCCCGGCGACGACCGCGGCGACGTGGACGGTGGAGGGATTGCTGCTCTCCGCGGGTGGGGCGTTGCGGTGGTTCCGGGACGCGCTCGCGCCGATGGAGATGGCCGAGGCGGAGGCGCGGGGGATCGACGCCTACGAGGTGATCGCGGAGGCGGTGGCATCGGTGCCGGCTGGGGCGCATGGGCTGCTGGTGGTGCCGACACTGGTCGGGGCGGGTGCGCCGTATTGGGAACCGCGGGCACGGGGAATGGTGCTCGGGTTGGGGCTGCATTCCACGCGAGCGGACATCGCGCGCGGATTCATGGAGGGTGTGGCGCTCGAGTTGCGCACCGCCTTGGAGGAGATGCGACGGGTCGGGGTGGATGTGCGGGAGGTGACGCTCACCGGGGGCGGGGCGCGGTCAGCAGTGTGGAACCAGATCCATGCGGATGTGCACGGGGTCCCGGTGACCACGGTGGCGACGGCCGATCCGACGGCGCTCGGAGCGGCGATCTGCGCCGGGTGTGGGGTGGGGATGTTCGCCTCGTTGCAGGAGGGGGCGCGGACGATGGCGCGGGCGGATCGACGATTCGAGCCCGATCCGGCGCGGCACGCGCGGTACAGCGAGATGCTGGAGGTGTACCGGCAGGTGATGGAGGCGTTCGGGCGGTCACACCTGCATGAGGCGATCGCGGCGTTGGAGCATTCCTGAGCGGAGGCGAACAGTGGTCGACATGGCGTCAGTTGCGGAAGAAATTGATTTCTATGCGCGGGAGTTGGTCGCGCTGGACCTGCTGGAGTGGCACGGCGGGAATATCAGCGTGCGCGACGGCGAGCACCTGATCATCAATCGGACGCGGGCGTTCTCGACGGACCGCGGCTCGATGCCGGTGGTGCGGACGGGGATCGCGTTCGATGATGCGGAGACGCCGTGGGCATCGAGCGCCTTGGCGATCCACCGGGCGATCTACCGGCACACCGATGCGCAGGCGATCATCCACGCGCACCCGCGGGATGCGGTGCTGCTCTCGTTCTTCGAGGATGCGATTGTGCCGATCGAGGAGAACGGGCGGCTGTACCTGGGTGAGCGGGTGCCGATCGTCGAGGCGCCGGAGCTGTTCGGCTGGAATCTGGTGGCGGAGGATCTGGCGCTGGCATTGCAGCAGAGCAAGGCGGTGGTGCTCCGGTGGCACGGGTCATTCGCGATCGGGCCGACGCTTGACGATGCGATGCACGTCTCGCGGGCGGTGCAGCACACGGCGGAGTACATCCTCCGGTTTCGGCAGATGGCGCCCTACTTCGAGCGGACACGGCCGTTGCCGACGACGGTGGCGTCGATCATGGGTGGTGACCCGTCTCGGAAACTCCCGCCGGTCTAGGCTAGGCGTCTCGACCTCGGAAGCGCACGCAGAACGCCCCCGGCCGCACGGCCGGGGGCGTCGTCGTGGCGGGAGTTGCGTGGAGGCTAGTAGCCCGGATCGATGAACGGGTCGGAAAAGACACCCATCAGCGACAGGATGAGCAGGAGCACCATCAGCAGGAAGAACAATCCGTAGATCGTGGTGAGGACACGCATGACTGATGACTCCTGTGCGATTCGCCGCTAGTAGTACCGACTGAATGACGTCTGGAGCACGCGGATCAGCATCTGAATGCCGAAGAAGACGATGATGAACGAGATGTCGAAACCACCCATCGGGGGGACCACTTGGCGCACCGGCCGGATGATCGGCTCGGTGATGTCGGCCAATACCCGGGAAATGCCCCACTGCTGGCGCTGGTCGATCCACGAGAGGATGGCGCGCGCCACCAGCACATAGCAGTAGACCTGCAGGATCAAGATGATGAGTGTCGCGACTTCTGCCATGGTCTCCCTGTCATGCGCTCCGAGTATACGACGGAGCGGGCATCAGCGCGGGGGCGTGCCCGGGGGGCGCATGTGGCGCAAGAGGGCGTGCTCATCCTCGAGGGAGTGGGAGCGGGCGAGGCGGCCGTCGCGGACCTCGTGGAAAGCCATGCCATCCCATTCGACGGTGCGGCCGGTGGCGGGCATGCCGAGCCAGGTGCCCTTCTGGGTGCCGCGCCAGCGGACGCGCACGGACACTTGGTCGCCTTCGGCGAGGATGGCGACGATGGAGGCCCGAATATCCGGAAACGCCCCGATGCGGGCACGGATGGCGGCCGCTTCGCCGCTGATGCCGCGGCCCTCGCCGTTGTGCTGGTAGTTGGGGACGAGCAGGGTGTCGAGCACGGCGACGTTCTGCTGGTTGACGACTTCGTCGTAGTAGCGGCGCACTGGAGCCGCGAGTTCCTCGTTCACGGGTTCACCCCTCCTGCCGGAGTGCCGAATCACCGCGCATGGTCGGGCGGTGACGGCCATTGGTCCTTTGTGAAGCGCGCACAACACAGGCGCGGATTTCCCACGTCCGGGCGTGCACGTGTGCCACCGAGTCGCGGAATCACTACGGTACACTTTCCGACGCAGGAACGGGAGGGTGGCCGGGGGCAGCGTGAGGCTGCACGGTCACGGCCCAGAGTGAGCCGTTCCGGAAGATGCGGCGCGGCCCGGCATGGCCGTGAGCCGACACACGAGAGGCGAGCGCATGGCGACAACACGGAGCCGGTCGGCGAAGGCCGCTTCGAAGAGCGGGGCGAACGACTCCGCCGTAGGCGGGCGGCACAAGGCCGCGTCGCAGAACGGGTTGCCGCTGGACCACACCACGCTGCTGGACATGTACCGGCAGATGGTCACGATCCGTCTGTTCGAGGAGGCCGCGCAGAAGGCGTTCCGGACCGGCAAGATCGGCGGATACCTCCACCTGTACATCGGGCAGGAAGCGCTTGCGATGGGCTTTCTGCACAGTTACCAGCCCGGGGACAAGATCATCACCGCGTACCGTGACCACGCGCACGCGCTGATCCTCGGCACCCACCCCCGTGCCGTGATGGCCGAGCTGTATGGCAAGGGCACCGGCATGGTGAAGGGCAAGGGCGGCTCGATGCACCTGTTCGATGTGAAGAACGGGCTGTGGGGCGGCTACGGGATCGTCGGCGGGCACATCCCGCTGGGGGTCGGGTTTGCCTATGCGCAGGCCTACCAGCAGTCGGGGAACATGACCCAGCTGTACTTCGGCGACGGGTCGATCCACAACGGGGCGTTCCACGAGGCGGCGAACCTCGCCGGGCTGTGGGGCCGTGACGGGATGAACCCCTGCCTCTTCATCTTGGAGAACAACAAGTACGGAATGGGGACGAGTGTCGAGCGGGCGACCGCGATGACCGACCTCTCCGCCAAGTTCGACAGCTACGGGATCGAGCACGAGGATGTCGATGCGAACGACCTGATCGCGGTGCTCGAGTGCGCGCAGCGCGTCACGAAGATGGTGCGCGAGACCGGCAAGCCGTACGGGATCGAGGCGCAGACCTACCGCCTCTCGCCGCACGGCGCGGCTGACTTCCTCGAGCGGTACCGCTCGAAGGACGAGGTGCAGTCGCACCGGGCGCATGATCCGATCAACGTGCTCGAGGCGCGCCTGCTGCAGGCCGACGCCACGACCGAGGCCGAGATGGAGAAGATCCGCGCCGATGCGAAGGACGTCGCCGACGATGCGGTGAAGTTCGCCGAGGAGAGCCCGGATCCGGACCTCGCCGAACTGACCACCGACGTTCTCGCCGACTAGCCAGCCAGCGGCGCAGCGCGCCCTGCAGGGAGGTACTTCCATGCCGGTGATGACTTACCGGGAAGCGATCCGATCCGCGATGGCGGACGAGATGACGCGCGACGATTCCGTCATCGTGATGGGCGAGGACATCGGGGTCTACGGCGGCACGCATCTCGTGACCGACGGGTTGATCGACAAGTTCGGCCCGAAGCGGGTGATCGACACGCCGATCGCGGAAGGTGGCTTCACCGGCGCGGCGATCGGGATGGCGATGACCGGGATGCGGCCGATCGTCGAGATGATGACCTGGAACTTCTCGTTCCAGGCGGCCGACCAGATCATCCAGAACGCGGCGAAGGTGCGGTACTTCTCCGGCGGCCAGGTGACGGTGCCGCTCGTGATCCGCGGTCCAAACGGCGGTGGCGTGCAGCTCTCTGCGCAGCACACCCACAGCCTCGAGGGGTTCTACGGCCACTTCCCCGGCCTGAAGGTGGTCTCGCCGGTGACCCCGGCGGATGCGAAGGGGATGATGCTGGCCTCGATCCGCGACAACAACCCGGTGATCTTCCTCGAGGCGGGCGCGCTCTACGGCACGAAGGGCGAGGTCCCCGATGGCGACTTCGTGGTGCCGTTCGGCAAGGCGCGGATCGCCCGCGAGGGGACGGACATCACGCTGATCGCCTACGGGCGGCAGGTCAACATGTTGCTGAACGTGGCGGAGAAATTGGCGGGAGAAGGCATCTCGGCCGAGGTGATCGACCTCCGCTCGATCCGGCCGTTCGATGAGGAGACGATCGTCACCTCGGTGCGCAAGACGCACCGGGCGGTGGTGGTGCAGGAGCAGTGGCGCTGGTTCAGCGTCGCCTCCGAGGTCGCCGCGATCATCCAGGAGCAGGCGTTCGATGATCTCGACGCGCCGGTCTTGCGGGTGAGCGGGGCAGAGGTGCCGGCGCCCTACGCGCGGAACCTCGAACTCGCGGCGTTCCCGAATGAAGACCAAATCGCTGCGGCGGCCCGACGCGCGCTCTACCTGGAGAAATAGCCATGGCCAAGGTGATCATGCCCAAGATGGGCGACGCAATGGAGGAGGGAACACTCCTCCGCTGGCTGAAGAATGTCGGAGACCAGGTCAACGCGGGCGACCCGATCGCGGAGATCGAGACCGACAAGGTCTCGCTCGAGATCGAGGCGCAGGAAAGCGGGGTGCTCTCGCGGCAGGTGGTTGCTGAGGGCGCGGTGGTGCCGATCGGCGCGGTGATCGCGACGCTCGGCGACGAAGTGCTCGAGGAGGCCGCGGCGGCGGCACCGGTTGCCGCGGCACCGGCGGCGGTGGCCGCTGCGCCTGCGCCGGAACCGGTGGTCGCGGTGCAGGCAGCGTCGATGACCACCAACGGCCACGCGCCGAGCGTCTCCCCGGCGACGGCTGCGGTGCCCGCGCCCGGCGAGCGCATTCGCGCCTCTCCGCTGGTGAAGCGGCTCGCGGCGGAGCACGGGATCGATCTGAACGTGATCCCGGGGACGGGTCCCGGCGGCCGCATCGTCAAGGACGACCTGCAGCCGTACCTGACCGGTGCGCGCCCGAAGCCGACGGCGGCTGCGGTGGCTGCACCGGCCTTCACGCCGACGCCGGTGCCGGCATCGCGTGGTGGGCGCACGGTGGTGCCGTTGACCAAGATCAAGAAGACGACCGGACGGCGGATGATCGAGTCCGTGTCGACGGCGCCGCACTTCTTCGTCACGGCGGACATCGAGATGGATGCCGCGGTGGCCTTCCGCGAGCAGGTGAACCGCGCCGCAGATGCCACCGGGGTGAAGATCTCCTACAACGACCTCGTGGTGAAGGCGTGCGCGAATGCGTTGCGGCGCTTCCCGAACCTGAACTCGTCGATCGATGGAGACACGATCGTCCAGCACCACAACATCGACGTGAACCTCGCGGTGGCGTTGGAGGACGGGTTGATCGCGCCGTTCATCCCCGACACGGATCGGCAGACGCTGGGCACGGTCTCGGCCATGGCGAAGGATCTGATCGGGCGGGCACGCAGCGGGCAGTTGCTGCCCAACGAGTACC
>JAPOLF010000132.1 GCA_029977305.1 bacterium
ACGATGCGGACATGCGGAACCTCGCTCGGGGGATTGACGTAGAGGTAGTGTACGTCCCGGGGGCGCGTAAGGGGGCGCGTCTTCGGGATGTGCATGACGGCACCATGGGCCGGAATCCTGGCCTCCGGCGCCGCTTGTGGCAACATGGCACTTCAGACCGCCGGGCATATCCCGTCCTGGCGTGGTGAAGATTCGGCAGAGGCGACGATGATGACGCGTGCACGCACTTGGTTCTTGGTCTTCTTGGTGGCACTGACCGCGATGCTCCCGGTTCTGGCGGAGGCTCGGGTCACACCGGAGGTCACCAACGGCAACAAAGTGAACGACGGGGATTACCCATGGCTCGTCTCGGTCCAAATGACCAAGATGGAGGGCAACGGCGCGCTTCGGAACCACATGTGTGGGGGCACGCTGATCGACTCCACCCATGTGCTGACGGCTGCGCACTGCACCATCGGCAAAGACGACCGGACCATCCCGGCCAAGTACTACAAGGTCTACTACGGCTCGACCCAGCTGGGTGAGCGCGGGCGGTTCGAGGATGTGGCCCGCGTGATTGCCCACCCGAACTACAACCCGCGGGCGATCACCTTCGACGCCGCGATCCTCGTGCTGAAGCGTCCCATTGAGGGCATTGAGCCGATCGCGCTGCCGGATGCTGGCGATCGCGCGTTCTCGAACGAGCGGGATCGGGTCACGGTGGCAGGCTGGGGCAGTACCAAGCAGTTCGGCGGCAAGAAAGGCTACCGGATCCGCTCAACCCGCGACATGATGGAAGCCAATATCGAGGTGGTCTCGAACGAGCGGTGCAAGGCATCGCTGCGGCGCATCGGCGTCACCGGCGTCAACGGCGAGAAGAGCTTCTGTGCGGCTGAGGGTGGGAAGGATGCTTGCTACGGGGACAGCGGTGGTCCGCTCTTCGGCATGGATGGAGATACCCCGATCCAAGTGGGTATCGTGAGCTGGGGAATCGGTTGCGGGCTTGGCTACCCGGGTGTGTACACGCGACTCAGTGATCCTTCGATCCGCAATTGGATCGCAGACCAAGTCCGAGACTCCTGACCTCATCCCTGCATCCCGAGCGCGAACGAGCCCCGACCGCCACGGTCGGGGCTCGTTGATTCCTGTCGCTGTGGTGGCGAGAGCGGGGTCAGCCGCGGTCTTCGCGTTGGTACGGGATGCCGAGCGCATCCGGGGCGCCCAGCCGCACGCGTGCGCTCTGCCGCGTCGCGAGGATCAGGACCAAGATGGTGAACAGGTAGGGCAACATGTTGAGGAAGAACGGCGAGACCGCGACGCCCACACCCTGCAATTTGAAATTGAGCGCCTCGACACCACCGAACAGGTAGGCGCCGAGGAGCGCCCGGGCGGGATTCCACCCGGCGAAGATCACCAACGCGACCGCGATCCAGCCGCGACCGGCGGTGATGTTCTCGACCCACCCCGGGTTGGTGTCGAGGGAGATCGCAGCGCCACCGAGGCCAGCCAGCGCACCACCGAGGATCACGTACCAGGTGCGCAGCAGGTTGACGTTGATGCCCATCGCATCGGCCGCCTCCGGGCGCTCACCGATCGCGCGCAGGCGCAGGCCGCCGCGAGTCTTGGCGATATAGAACCAGAGGACGATCGCGATCACGTAACTCAGATAGACCATCCCGCTCTGCTGGAAGAAAATCCGGCCGATCACCGGGATCTCCGACAGCACCGGGATGCGCACCGTTTGGAAACTGGTTGGCAGCGGTACGCCAACAATCGGTTGACCGAGAAACGCCGACAGGCCCGCGCCGAACAGGGTCAGCGCAAGGCCGCTGACAACTTGGTTTGCCCGCAGGCCGACGGTGAGCAGGGCATGGATCGAGGCCATCGCTGCGCCGGCCCCGCACGCGGCGAGCGATCCCAGCCAGACGTTGTCGGTGGCGAGACAGGTGGCGGCGCCGGCGAGCGCGCCCATCAACATCATGCCTTCGACACCGAGGTTCAACACCCCGGCGCGCTCGGTGACAAGTTCCCCGAGACACGCCAGGAGGATCGCCGTGCCATACGTGATGGCTGCCGCGAGCAGGGAGACCGTGAACCCGACTGTCAGGAAATCCATCGGCTAGTCCCCCGCGCCTTCGGTGACCGGTACGTCCGACCCGATCCTGACCAATCGGTAACGTGTCAGCAATTCGCCGCCAAGGAGGAAGAAGAGGATGATCCCCTGCAGCATCGGCGCGATCGCGGCCGGCAGCGACATCGCCATCTGCAGCTGATCGCCGCCGACCAACACCACCGCCAATCCGAAGGCCACCCCGATGATCCCGATCGGATTGAGCCGCGCCACCCACGCCACGATGATCGCGGTGTAGCCGTAGCCGGGCGACAGGTTGCGCTGCAGTTGGTGCCCGATGCCCGCCACCTCGCTCATCCCGGCGAGACCGCACAGTGCGCCGGAGAGGGCCATCACCAACAGAATCGTCCGTTTGGTGGGCATGCCGGCATAGTGGGCGACCCGGTCGCTCTCACCCATGACGCTGATCTCATAGCCCCAGCGGGTGCGGCGCAACATCACCCAGAGGATGATCGCCGCCACGATGCCGAAGATCAGCCCGAGGTGAACCCGGGTCGTGCCGTAATTCGGGAGCCATGCGGCATCGGGAAACTGCGGGGTGCCCGGGAAACCGAACGAGGCAGGGTCTTTCCATGGCCCGTGGACCAGCCACTCGGCCAGCTGGATCGCGATGTAGTTGAGCATCAGCGTGGTGATCGTCTCGTTCACCCCGAGGTAGGCGCGAAGCGCGCCGGGGATCAACCCCCACAGCGCTCCGCCGACCAGCGCCGCAACCACCATCGCCGGGACGATCACCCAGCCGGACGCGGAGTTGAACCCGTAGAGCGCGGCCCACGTCGCGAAGATCGCACCGAGGTAGAGCTGCCCCTCCCCGCCGATGTTCCACAGCTTCATCCGGAACGCGACGGCGACGCCCAAGCCGGTGAGGAGCAGCGGCGTGGTCTTCACGAAGGTCTCAGCGATCCCGCTCTTCGAGCCGAGGGCGCCATCGATCATCGCCCGGTAGACCGCGATCGGGTTCTGCCCCGCGGCAAGGATGAGCACGCCGCCGGCGACGAGCGCCAGGATGATCGACACGAAGGGGACGATGATCGACGCCCGTTGCGACGGCGCGGGCAACCTCTCCAGTTTCCAGCCGGTGGTCGGGCTAGCCATGGGCACCCACCTGCGCTTCATCACCTGCCATCAGCAGCCCGAGATGCTCGCGATCCGCACCGGCGGCCGGGACGATGCCGGTGACGCGGCCCTCATACAGGACGGCGATGCGGTCGCTCAGGGCGAGCAGTTCGTCGAGGTCCTCAGAGATCAGGAGCGTCGCCGCACCGCGCGCTCGCTGATCGCGCAGGCTTTGATGGATCGCCTCGGAGGCGCCGACATCGACACCGCGGGTCGGGTGGACCGCAATGATCACCTTGGGGTCACCTGCGAGTTCCCGCGCCAGGAGGAGTTTCTGCTGGTTGCCGCCCGAGAGGGTGCGCACGCGCGCCCAACGGCCCGGGGTCTTCACGTCCTGCTTGCGGATGAGCAGGTCGGTGAACGCGGCGATCGCCCCGGCGTTCAGAAACGACCCGCGGGCGATGGGCGATTCCTCGTAGTCGCGGAGGATGGCATTCTCGGAGAGATCCATCGCACCGACGAGACCCGTCGCGAGGCGATCTTCCGGGATGTGGGCAACTCCGCCGCGTGCGACGGTGCGGGCGTTGGCGTTGGTGAGATCTTTGCCCTCGATGGCGACGCGACCGCCGGATGCAGGACGCAAGCCGGTGATCACCTCTGCCAGCTCGCGCTGACCGTTCCCGGCGACCCCGGCGATGCCGAGGACCTCGCCCCCATGCACCTCGAGCGACACCCCATTGAGCGCCGGCAGGCCGTTCTCGCCATTGGCGCGCAGATCGGTGAGTTGGAGGCGAACAGGACCGAGTGCGACCGGCGGATGCGGTTCGACATCGGGATGTTCGACGTACTCCGCGAGATCACGGCCGACCATCATCCGGGCCAAGCTGCGGCGATCGGTCTCGGCCGGCGTGGTCTCACCGGAGACGCGGCCCCGCCGCATCACGGTGATGCGATCGGAGACCGTGAGCACCTCGTCGAGTTTGTGGCTGATGAAGACCACGCAGAATCCCTCCGCGGCGAGCGAGCGCATCGTCGCGAGGAGGCTGTCCGATTCCTGCGGGGTGAGGACGGCGGTGGGCTCGTCGAAGACGAGGATGCGCGCTCCTAGATAGAGCAGGCGCAGGATCTCGACGCGCTGCTGCTCCCCGACGCTCAATTGCCAGACCGGGGCAGTGGGATCGACCTGCAACTGGTAGCGCTCACCCAAGGCGGTGAGATCGCGCTCGATGTCCTTGGTGTTGATCAGGTGACTGCTGTTCCGCACGCCGAGCAGCACATTCTCGGCGACGGTGAACGGCTCGACGAGCATGAAGTGCTGATAAACCATCCCGATGCCGACGCTGATCGCGTCGCGCGGAGCCCGGAATCGCTGCTCGGTGCCATCGATCACAACGGTGCCGCTATCCGGCCGGTACAGCCCGGCGAGGATCGACATCAACGTCGACTTTCCCGCCCCGTTCTCCCCCACGAGGGCATGGACCTCGCCCCACTTGGCGACGAATGTGACATGGTCGTTGGCAACGGTGGGGCCGAAGCGCTTGCTGATATCGAGCAACGCGATCGCCGGGGGACGATCGGGGGTCGGTGTGTCGCTTGGTGGCGTCACGGCGGGCGTTGCCTCCATCGCGGGCGGAGCGGCTGCATCAGCCATCCCTTGGATCGGCATCATACGAGATGATCCCGCCCTCCGGGGACAGCATGACAAAGCCCCGCCCGCGTGGTGCGGACGGGGCTCTGAAGCTCTTTTGGGATTATGCCGGGATTTCGCCGTCGACGCCCTCGACGAACCACATCATGCTCAAGAGCTCTTCAGCGGTCATCGCGGTGCCGGCGGGACCTTCTCCGCCCCCGACTGATCATTGATCGGGCCGGTGAAGATGGTGAAGATCGTCTGCGTGCCGTCTTCGAACTGGGTGATCTCTTCCTCGGCTGCGGTCTTCACGTCGTCCGGAACCATCGGGCCGAACTCGGCGAGGTCGACCACGCCGTCCTGCCAACCGCCCCAGTAATCCGAGCTGGTCCAGGTGCCGTCGAGGACGCCCTGCACCACCTGCTTGTAGTACTCGCCCCACTTCCAGATCGCGCTGGTGAGGACGGCCTTCGGCGCGAGCGGCGACATGTCGGCGTTGTAGCCGACGCTGAAGACGCCGCGCTCCTCGGCCGCCTGCTGCGGACCGGCGGTGTCCTGGTGCTGGGCGATGACGTCGCAGCCCTCGTCGAGCAGTGCCTCGGCCGCCTGCCGCTCCTTCTGCGGATCGAACCAGGTGTTGGTCCAGATCACCTTGACGGTCGCGTCCGGGTTGGACTTGCGCACGCCGAGGGTGTAGGCATTGATGCCGCGGATGACTTCCGGAATCGGGAACGCTGCGACGTACCCGAGCTTGTTGCTCTTGGTCATCTTGCCGGCGACTTCACCAGCAACGTAGCGCGGCTCCTCGATTTTGCCGAAGCCGGTCGAGACGTTGTCGGCGCGCTTGAAGCCGGAGATGTGGACGAAGGTGACGTCCGGGAAATCCTTGGCCACGTTGATCGTCGGATCCATGTAGCCGAAGGAGCAGGTGAAGATGATCTTCGCCCCGTCCTCGGCGAACTGGCGGATCACACGCTCAGCGTCAGCCGGGTTCTCGGGGACATTTTCCTGGTAGA
>JAPOLF010000133.1 GCA_029977305.1 bacterium
ACTTCGCGAGCGTCTGGGCGGTGTTGAAGCCGTTTCAGCCGCTGAGCCTGTTCAACTATTTCGATCCGGCGTCGGCACTGGTGCTCGGGAGTGTGAGCGTGCGTGATCTGGCCGTGCTGGCGGTGGTGGGGGCGGTTGGCATCGCGATCGGCAGTTGGCGGTTCCGCACACGCGATCTTCCGGTCTGACCAGCGCAACAGCAAACGGCCCCGAGGCGATGCGCCTCGGGGCCGTTTCCGTGGAAACCGGTTGTTAGATGTTGGCGCGAGTGACCGCACCCTCGTTGGCCTGCTCGACCAACGCGTAGTACTTCGCGAGGACGCCGGTGCGGTAATGCGGCGCAGGACGCTGCCACTTGCTCAGGCGCTGCGCGATCACTTCGTCGGAGAGCTCGACGTTGAGGCCGCGCTTCTCGATGTCGATGACGATGATGTCGCCTTCCTCCAACGCGGCGATCGGACCGCCGATGGCGGCCTCGGGCGCCACGTGGCCGATCATCACGCCCTTGGTGGCGCCGGAGAAGCGGCCGTCGGTGATCAGGGCAACCGTGCCACCGAGGCCCGCGCCGACGAGCGCCGCGGTGACGCCGAGCATCTCCTGCATGCCGGGGCCACCCTTGGGGCCCTCGTAGCGGATGACGACGACATCGCCCTCGTTGATCTCGTTGCGAAGGACCGCCTTGTGGGCCTCCGGCTCGCTGTTGAAGACGCGCGCGGGTCCGCGGTGGATGTTGCGCTCGTAACCGAAGAGCTTGATGACGGCGCCATCGGGGGCGATGTTGCCTTTGAGGATGACGAGGCCACCGGAATCCTTGAGCGGGTTGCCGAGTTCGCGCACGACTTCCTGCCCGGGAGTGGCGACGGCATCGGCGGCGTCCTCGGCAAGGGTGCGGCCAGTGACGGTGAGGGCGTCGTTGTGGAGGAGGCCGGCATCGACGAGGCGCTTGGCAGCGAGCTTGGTGCCCCCGGCCTTGTCGAGATCGGCGGCGGCGAAGCGGCCACCCGGCATCATGTCGCAGTAGAGCGGGGTGCGGCGGGAAATCACATCGAAGTCATCGATGGTCAGCGGCACGCCAGCCTCGCGCGCGAGCGCAAGGAGGTGGAGCACGCTGTTGGTGGAACCGCCGGATGTGGCGACACCCGCGATCGCGTTCTCGAAGGACTTGCGATTGAGGATGTCGCTCGGGCGGATGCCGGCGCGCAGCACGTCCATGATGAGCTTGCCGACAGCGACGCCGACTTCATCCTTGCGCGCGTCCACGGCCGGCGGCGAGGCGGAGCCGAGCGGCGAGAGCCCGATGAACTCCATCGCCATCGCCATGGTGTTGGCGGTGTACTGGCCGCCGCAGGCGCCCGCACCCGGGCAGGCGGCGTCCTCGAGTTCCTTGAGTTCGGCGTCGGAGAGCTTGCCGGCGGCGTTGGCACCGATGGCCTCGTAGACGGAGCGGATGGTCACTTCCTTGCCGTGGAACTCGCCCGGGAGGATCGACCCGGAGTAGAGCAGCACAGTCGGGACGTTGACGCGCGTCGCGGCCATGGCGAGACCGGGAAGGGTCTTGTCGCAGGCGCCGATGCAGACGAGGGCATCAAACATGTGGCCACGTGCAACCAACTCGACGGAGTCGGCGATGATTTCGCGGGAGATGAGGGAAGTCTTCATGCCCTCGGTGCCCATGGTGACGCCGTCGGAAATGGAGACCGTGTTGAGCTCCTGCGGGGTTCCACCGGCGGCGCGGATGCCGTCCTTGACGAACTTGGCGATGCGCCGCTGGTTGAGGTTGCAGGGCATCGTCTCGATCCAGCAGTGGGCGACGCCGATGATCGGCTTGCGCAGATCGTCATCGGTGAACCCGGTGCCCTTGAGCATGGCGCGGGCGCCGGCGCGATCGTTGCCATCGAGCATGACGCGGCTCTTGTGCCGCATGTCGAACGTGCCGCCCACGGCACTGCCGGGCTTGTCGACGGAGGTGCTCACCTGATCCGATCCTTTCTCGATGCGACTGCAGCACGAGCGGCTCGGAGCACGCCGGGGTCCCGGGGCGCTGCGGCCTGCGTCTCGGCAGTTTCCCCCGTTCAGTCAGGGGGCGCAAGATGACGAGTGTCCCGATCCGCTCGGCAGATCAGTGTCAGTTTCGTTCGGGCTTGGCTGATGGGGGTGGCACGCTGAGGGAATCGGCGGCCAACGCGGCGAGGGCGTCTTGCTTGGCGCGGGCGGCTTCAGAGAGTTCCGCGGCGAAGGAGGAACCGCTGCCCGTTTCCTCGCGGTAACGGCGGACCAACGATTCTTCGGCCTCCGCTTGCGCGACGGCACCCGCAGCGATGATCTCGTCGTAGCGGCGCTTGATGCGGGCGCGCAATTGCTCCCCGCTCTCGGTGGCGGCCATCTGGGCGACGGCGGCTCCCACCAAGAAGCCGAGTGTGCCGCCTGCGCCGAAGGAGACGATGCGCTTTCCTGCTCCCATGACGTGCTCCCTCAGCCCCGTGGACGTGCGGTCGGGGCGAGCCGCGTTGATCACGAACGACGACGAAAGAGTCTTCCTGCGCCAAGGAGCACGGCACCAATGCCGAGTCCGAGGGCGAGTGCGCTGGCGGGGGTCAGGATGGCCCGCACCCCCTCCCCTGCCCCGAGGACGATCTTGGTGGACGAGTCGACGGTGACGTTGCGGGCATTGAGGAAGACCACGGCTGACATGCTCACCTGCGCGGTGTCGGTTGCGAGATGGACGACGGAGGACTGGTGAGCCGACGTCGATCCGCTGGTGAGGGTGAGAACACCCGTGTTGGTGATCTGCGCGGATTGCGCTTGCACCGAGCGGATGCCGGAGTTGGTGACGGTGACCCGTTTGGCATCGATGTGCTCGACGCCTGCGTGCTCCATGGTGACGTGATCGGCATGAACGGTGCCGACGTCGCGGCGGAGCAACTCCACCGATTCGACCGGTTCGGTGCCGGAGTGGTCACGGGCGACGACGGTGGGGAAGACGTCAATCGCGATGACGTCCTCGTCGCGCTCAGCGGGTGGCGGGTGGGTGCCGTTGGTCACCTGCGTACTCCCTGGCGAGGGTCAACATTGATCGGCGGGGCCATGGACCTCCGCCGGGGAGCAGTGTAGCAGGGAGCTGTGGGGCTAGGCGTTTTCGTCCTGCAGGAAGCGGACGAGGATGATCACGAGGACGAGGATCACAGCCAAGAGGAGGAAGGAGGCTGCCGCGGCGCGGCCCATCTCCAGCGAGGTGAAGGCGGATTTCCAGATGGTGTAGGAGACGGTTTCGGTGGCGGTGCCGGGACCGCCGCGGGTGAGGATGTAGATGAGGTCGTACGTCTTCATCGCGGCGATGAGGCGGATGAGGACGGCGACGAGGAGGACCGGGGTGAGCATCGGCAGGGTCACGGAGCGGAACGTTTGCCAACTACTCGCGCCGTCGACCATCGATGCCTCGATGGGATCGCGTGGGAGCGCGGTGAGGCCGGCGAGGATGACAACGATCATGAGCGAGGTTTCGTGCCAGACGTCAACACCGATGACGGTCATCATCGCGGTGTGGAGTCCGGCGAGCCACTCCTGCGGCGGGAGGCCGAGGGTGGTGAGGAGCCAGTTCACGGCACCAAGGTCCGGATGGAGCAACAGGCGCCAGATCAGGCCGACGGCGATCGGGCTGACAAGGAGTGGGATGAGCAGAATCGAGAGGTAGATGTTCTTGAATCGGAGGTTCGGTTGATTGAGGAGGAGCGAGAGGCCAAGCGCCACGATCAACTCGAGGACGACGACACTCGCGCTGTAGATCGCGGTGTTTTTCGCGGCGATCTGGAGCAATTCAGTGGAGAGCGTCTTGGCGTAGTTGGCCCAGCCGGTGAAGTCGCCGATGCCACCTTCGGTCAAGTCGTAATCGTGAACAGAGACGTAGAGGGCGAAGAACAACGGGAACGCGACCACGATGCCCATCGCGACGAGTGTGGGCACGGTCATCGCCCACCCGAATCCGCGACCGCGATTGCGGGGCGGCTTGTTCGGGAGGTGGGCGGTCTCGGTGGTGAGGAGAGGGACGTCGACGCTCATGGGGCTCCGGATTCGAGGAGGTGCGGGGCCCGGGCGAACCCGGACCCCGCGAGATGACTAGAGGAGATCCTTGAGTTCGGCGGCGGCACCGTCCATCGCTTCCTGCGCGGACTTTGCACCGGAGACGCACTCGGAGAGGTAGCGGCCCATGATCTCGACGAGGGACGCCTGCTTGGTGACGGCCGGGAGACCCTTGCCGGTCTCGATGAGATCGAGCGCCTGCGACATCCACGGGTACTTCTCGATGTACTCCGGGTTCTCGTAAGGCGCCTTCTGGGCGGCGACACCACCGGCGAGGGCGCGGCGCATGACGATGTCGGGAGACTCGACCCACTTGAGGAACTCGCCCGCCGCCCCCGGGTTCGGGGAGCTGACCGGGATGCCCCACGACCAGAGGCCGGTGAGGCCGGTGCCGCCCGGCATGACCGTGAGTGCGTTCATGCCCTTGACCTGGCTGTCCTCGGAATCGTTGAAGGCGTTGAGCATGAAGAGGTAGCTAATCATGCTGAAAGCCTTGCCCTGCATGTAGGTGGCCATGGTGTCGTTGAGATCGGCACCGGCGGCGCCCGGCTGGGCGGCGTTGTTCACGCAGTCGGCGTAGAGCTGGGCGATCTTGACGCCGAGTTCCTGATTGATGATCGGCTCGGTCATCTCGGCGTTGTAGTAGTCACCGCCGGCGCCGTAGAGGAAGTTGCAGAACTCCATGACGATGGGATCGACCTGCTGGGCCTGCATCGCGGCGCCATAGATGTCCTGGCCGCTCTGGGAGACGGCGGTGGCCATCGCGACGTATTCCTCGACGCTGGTGGGAAGGGCGAGGTCCTTGCCGGCGACGCCTTTGTAGGCAGCAGCGAAGTCAGCGTTGTCGACGAGGTCTGTCCGGTAGATGAGGCCCATCGGGTACGGGTACATCGGGATGTAGAACACAGAGCCATCGACCTCGGAGCCGATCTTGAGGGTGGCAGGAATGTAGTTGTCGAGGTTGAGCGCGCCATTGGATCCGGCGATCAGCTCATCGAGCTTGGTCATCCAGCCGGAGCGAGCGAACTCGTTGATCCAGTAGAAGTCGACCTCGAGCACGTCGTAGGAGCCGTTGCCCTCACCAGCGGCGAGCTGCGGCACGAGCTTCTCGTGCATAACGCCGTAGTTGACCTTCTCGAAATTGACGTTGATGCCGGTGGCCTCGGTGAACTCGGGGAGCATGTCCTCGATGGCCGTGGTCTCGAGCAGATCCTCCATCAAGAGGTTGAGGGTGGTTCCCTCGTATTCACGGGAGAGCTCCACACCCTGCGCCATGGCGCGGAGGGCGCGGCCACCCATGGCGAGCGCGAATGCCGTTGCGGCCGAGGCCTGCAGCACGCGCCGTCGATTCGCCGGTTGACGCAACACGGTCGGTTCCACGATCCGATCCTCCTTGGTGCCCTCGGCACCGTTGAGCGTTTGCCGAGGCCCGGTGCCTCAGCTTGTTCGCCGACGCCGCACGCCAACGTGGCGGCGGTCGATCACTTCACGGCACCGAAGGTGAGGCCGCGAACGAGATAGCGCTGAATGACCCAGGTGAGCACGACGATGGGCGTCATCATCGCGACGGTGGCCGCACAGATGGCGCCGACCTGGTTGCCTTGGGAGCTCATGAGCCCGGCAAGGCCAACGGGGAGTGGTTCTGGAAGCTCCCAGAACAGAGTTTTAGCTGGGAGAAAAGCAAGAACCAGATCGGCAAGCGT
>JAPOLF010000134.1 GCA_029977305.1 bacterium
GGCGGTGGCGCTTGGTCGGATGGAGACGATCCGCCTCGATATCGCGCACGTCGTTCACCAGGTAGACAGCGCCGCTGACCAGGCAGAACGCGATGAATGCCAGCACCGCGAGAAAGACGGATGGAGGATCCGTGAGGCGACCGGCGAAGACCAATGCGGCAAAGACAACGCTGTTCTTGGTCCACTGAAGGGGGCGCGTCGCCCGAAGCACCGCACGCGGCGTCGAGCCCGGCCGTGGCGTGCTCATCGAACCCTGCGGGAGAGCCGCTTGCCCCTACTCGGGGTCAAGAGCGCCCGCCTCGAACTCACCGACGGGGTTCCACAGTAGCCATCCACTGGCGCCCATCTCCTCGGCCGCGTCGATCTGGGCCCGCACGTCGGCCACGGTGTAGTCACGCAGGCCCGCCTTGTAGTTGAAGTCTTGGAGCCATGGGCGCATCTTCTTCATCGTCCCGGGGACCAATTCTTCGGTCCGCTCGAGCGTGTAGCGCACCGTTTCATACGGGAAGTCGTTCGGGTGGCCATCGACGGGGATGTTGCCTTCAGCGTAGTGGGATGGGTAGGCCATCAGGCAGACATAGTCGACCAACGGCGTGAGGTCCTGCACGGTTTGCCCAATGCCTTGGTCGTTGCCGATGATCGCGACGATGGGGAACAAGTCGACGGCGAACTTTGCGCCGTTGGCCCGCGTCGCGTCTGATCCCATGCGGACGGCGTTGGTGATCGCCTCACGCCGGAGTTCCTCGGTGTAGTCATTGCCGAATTCGGCGGTGGTGAGATCACCGTCCGATGGGAAGCGGATGTAGTCGTACTGGACTTCATCAAACCCGAGCTGGGCGAGCTCCGCAGCGAGGTCGGCATTGGCTTGCCACAGTTCGGGATAGAAGGCGTTCACCCAGTGCAGGCCTTGGTAGTCCTCCCACGGCTGACCGGTGGTCTCGTCGATGACCGCGAGATCGGGTCGGGCGTTGGCGACCAAGGGATCTTTGAACACCACCATGCGGGCGATCACATAGAGCCCGCGATCGTGGAGTTTCTGCAGCATCTCCTGCGGATCGTAGAGCGGAACGATCATGTCGGGGACGTTGCGGAAGAACTCGACCTGGGTGTCATAAAAGATGTTGTCTTGCTTGACGTCGATGACGATGGCATTGATCTCGGTCTCGTCGGCCAGCTGGAGGACTTCTTCGAACTTTTGCGGATCGGACATCACGTTGCTGCCGACGTAGAGCGATTTGATGAGGAAAGGCTCCAGCACGGCGTCGACGGTTGTGCCCGGCCGCGCCGCGAGAACCGTGTCTTCAAAGCCAGACCCGGCGACCCGCAGCTCCGTCACATTCGCGCTGACCAGGCGGTAGTCGCCGTTGGCATCGGTGACGGCCTCAGCGCCGGAGGTGGTGTCAACGACCCGAGCATCGGCAACCGGTGCGCCTTGCTTGTCGGTGATCTTCCCCTTCACCACCGCATTGGCAAGTGAGAAGTCAAAAGTTGACGCCCCTTGGATCGGTTGCTCGATGGTGCCGAAGTCGCCAGCCTCGATACGAAGCACCGCCCCGGCGGGCACGTTGTCGAGACGGAATCGGCCGTCGTTGCCGGTCAATCCCTCAGGTCCGGTGCCGTCTGGCCCAACCGCGCGGACCAAGGCCTGGGCGAGTGGCGCACCGCTCACCTTGTCGGTGAGCACACCGGTGACGAAGGTCGGGCGGAGAGGCACGGATACGGTGTGGTCGGGATCAGCGTCGAGCGTCACCGCCACTGGGGCGTATCCCTCAGCGGTGACAGCAATCGCAACGGGGTAATTCGGCGACGGGACGTCAGCCCGCCCTTCAGCATCAGTGAGAATTGGGCCGTTCGGCGTCTGAACCGTGACGCCAGCCAGCGCGACCCCGGTGTACTGGTCTGCAACAGCGATCTCTAGCGCGGAGGAGCCGAACAGCGCCTTGACCCCGAGCGTCAGCGCGAGCAGCCCCACTGGCACGAGAAATGCGCCCAGTGCGATTGGCCAACTCAACCAGGACCACGGGCGGCGGGGTTGAGGAGGCGGCGCGGGCGACGTTGGCCGGGGGGCGGTCGTCACTGGCGCAGGAATGACGCGCGATGGTCGGTTGACAGGAGGCTGCGACATCAGACTGGTCTTTGCTCAACGTGCATCTGCTCGTGCTCCTGTTACGGTGCGGCTGATGCGGAGGTTCCCGAGGGACTCGTCCGATCGCGGTCGGGCGCTCCGGGGACCGAAGGCGAACACAGAATCACCCAACATGGAGTGAACCAGATCAAGTGTACGTGCACAAGTTGCGAGTGTAGCACGCGGTGCGTTTTTTCTGGTTTTCGCGTTGACTCCGTCCGACGGTGAAACCCATAATCCTCGCGGTTCGAGTAAGGCGGTCATTGCGGTGTGCGCGTGATCGTGATAGGAGCAGAACCCGCCGATGGTCCAAGCACCTCCACGCACCGTCTTCGCGGCGATGCAACCTGACCTAGACCGTGTCTCCGAGCGCCTCGAAATGGTCGCGGCGGTCGATTACCCGATGGTATCGACGCTGGTGCTCGACATCGTGCGGGCCGGGGGAAAGCGATTGCGACCTCTGGTGCTGCTGCTCGCCGGGCGCGGATACGACTACGACCTCGATCCGCTGGTGACTGCTGCAGCCGGCGTGGAACTCCTTCACACGGCCTCCCTTGTTCATGATGACACTATTGATCGCGCGGCGCTGCGACGCGGCAAGCCGACGTTGAACTCTGTTCTCAGTTCCAATGCCGTGATCCTGTTGGGTGATTATCTCTTCGCGCAGTCTGCGATCTTGGCGGCGGCGACCGGCGATCCCCGGGTGGTGGGCATCTTCGCCTCGTCGTTGGCTGACATTTGCGATGGGCAACTCCACGAGATGTTTCACGCGCACCGGCTCGACCAATCCCGCCAAGACTACGAGCGCAGGATCTATGGGAAGACGGCTGCCCTCTTCGCAGGTGCGGCGGAGATGGGAGCGATCATCGGCAAGGCGCCGGACCACCACGTTGCGGCTCTCCGCTCATACGGGTCTGATCTCGGAATGGCGTTCCAGATCGTCGATGACGTGCTCGATCTCCGGGAGGGCACCCAGAAACTTGGGAAGCCCGCTGGCAATGACTTGCGACAGGGAACCGTCACGCTGCCAACGATGCTCTACGCTGCGACGCTGCCTGCGGGCAGTGCGGAGTTCGCGATGCTCGAATCCGTGGTGACGGGTGAGGACGTCGACGACGATCGTTTGGCTGAAGTGGTCGCCGCGATCCGCGCGAGCTCGGCTCTCGACGATGCAATCGCCGCCGCCGCGGAGTACATCGATCGGGCCAAGGAAGCGGCATCAGTGGTCGAGGATGACGACACGCGCCGCATGCTGTTCGAGGTGGCAGACCTCGCACTTGGACGCGATTCCTAGCTGCCGGTCTCGGATCACTCGCCAAGGGCGAGTTCCATCCCCCCGCGTTGCCAATCCAATCCCATCCGCTCGTGGAAGAGCTGCGTGAATGCTTCGGCGTTCACGCCGTTGGCCACTTTGATCTTGCCCGGTCCGGTGATCCGCGTCTGGCCACGGTCGGCCTCTCCCAAACCAACCTCGACTGACGCTTCCTGGTAGGTGAGCAGTGACGGGTCAAGGGCTGCTCCGATGGCGAGCGGATCGTGCAGCGCCATCTCGTCCTTCCCCTTTTGGGTGAAGAGGGCCCGGGCGACTTCAAGGGCGAGCCGTGCACCTGGTTCATGTTCCCCGCTGCGGGATTGGGTGGCGAGGTAGCTGGTGCGGTGGAGGATCGTTCGTCGGGTGACATCGAGGCCTACCACCACCATTGGATAGTCAGTCGCGAATACCTGCGCGGCGGCCTCCGGATCGCAGTAGATGTTGAACTCCGCCAGATCGGTGATGTTGCCGTGCTCGAAGAAGGCGCCGCCCATGATGACCAAGCCGGCAAGCAAATCGAGAAGCGTCGGCTCGACATTGAGCGCGATTGCGAGATTGGTGAGCGGACCGACACAGACCAGCGTGATCTCTCTTGGAAATTCTTTGGCAAGGCGAATGATGGCCGCTGGTCCGCGATCGGCACCGATGACAGCGGGGCTGGGTGGGAGCTTGGCACCGCCGAGACCGTTCTCATCGTGCCAGTAGGCGGCATCGACGTGCGTTCGGGAGAGCGGGTGGCTTGCACCGCGATGGACTGGGATGTCAGTTCGGCCCATCAGATTGAGGACGTCGAGGGTGTTGCGCGTCGTGTGCTCGACGGAGGAGTTTCCGGCGAGCGTGGTGACCGCAATGAGCTCACACATCGGGGAACGCACCGTGAAGCCGATCGCCAGTGCGTCGTCGATCCCGGTATCAACGTCAAGGATGATCTTGGTGGGTGTGCTCATCTGCGTTCCTATCTGCGAACAGCGCGACGAGACTCGGCGTCTGTCCAGGCGGCGACAGGAGGAGTCTCGGTGACGGGGGACTCGGTGACGATGTCGACGAAGTACGGGCCTCCGTGGGCGAAGGCTTCGGCAAGTGCTGGTTGGACATCGGCCGGATCGACCACCTGCCTGGACCGCAGGCCAAACCCGCGGGCGATGGCGGCGTAATCCACGGCATTGAAGTCGACGCCGAAATAGCGGTCATCGTGGTAGAGGTGTTGCAGTTCCTTGATCCAACCGAACGTGTTATTCGAGCATTGGATGATGACGATCGGCAGGTTGTAGCGCGTGATGGTCTCGAGTTCCCCCACCGACATGCCGAAGCTGCCATCCCCGGTCATGCCGACGATCTGCCTCCCGGGTGCAGCGAACGCGGCACCCACAACACCCGGGATCGCGTACCCGAGGCCTCCATGGGCACGCGGGATGACCGTTGTGCGCCCGGATCGGCGGAGTTCGTAGTGGGCAGAGAGGAACGGGGTCGGAGTGCCCGGGTCGGCGACGATCAGGGCATCGTCCGGAAGAAGCGCACGCATCGCCTGCACCACTTGGGCGGGCTTGATCGGCGTGCTGCAGATGGCGGCCTGCTGGTGGACATCAGCCCAGAACGCCTCCCGCTCCTGCGTGAGATGGTCGATGCGCGACTGATTGCGCGTGCGCACCACCGAGGCACGATCGACCGCGGCGAGCATGTCCTGCAACCCGAGGCGGGCATCGCCTGCGAGGCTCGCCACCAACCGGTAGTTATTGCCGATCTCGTAGGGTTCGACGTCGAGTTGGATCACCTGCGGCTGCCCAGCCTGAGGTGGCAGACTCCAATGACAGGTTGTTGTCGACTCGGTGCGGCTGCCGATGTAGAAGACGAGATCCGCCTCAGCGACGGCGCGGTTGGCGTAGGAGCGCGCCCCGTTGCCACCGATGACGCCGATGGAAACCGGACTTGTCTCGGCAATGCTGCCTTTGCCGTTGATCGAGGTCGCCACCGGGATGTTCAGGGCCTCGGCGAACGCGGTGAGGGCATCCCATGCGCCAGACATCATGACGCCGCCGCCGGCGATGATCACCGGGCGCTCCGCGGCACACAGCGCATCGACGGCCCGGATGATGGCTTGGGCATCGGGGCGGGTCGGCAGAGCAGGGAACCTGGCAAGTTCCGGGGTGCCGTAGATGCTCGCCGACGGAGTCGGGCCATCGAGCACGTCGGCGGGGAGCGAGAGGTGCGTCGCTCCGGGGCGGCCGAGCATCGAGAGGCGAATGGCACGACGCGTGGCTTCGGCCATCGTGGCGGGACTGTTGACGCGGGTGTTCCACTTGGTGACCGGGCGGAA
>JAPOLF010000135.1 GCA_029977305.1 bacterium
ATTTCGGCACGGGTGGAGCGGATGCCGCGCAGGGCGGCCTCAATCTCCACAACGGGGGAACTCACCCCTGGTTCTCCATGCGGGCGATGACCTTGACCAGTTCGGCGCGGTTCACGATGCCGACGAGGGCATTCGTGTCATCGATCACCGGCACCGAGTTGATCTGGTGGTCGACCATCAACGTGGCGACCTGCTGCATGGTGGCGGAGTCGCGGATGGTGTAGATCGGGGAGGTCATCAACTCTTTGGCCGTGGAGGCGGTGACGCGGCGGATGTCCTTGGCGAATGGCGTGCCGCCATCGGAGACGATCGTGGCGTCGAAGTAGTTGGTCTCGGACGGCATCGAGATCTCTGCCTCACGGCCGATGAGATCCGCCTCGGTGATGATGCCGTGCAGGTTACCTCCCTCGACGACGACGATGCCCGCTGATCCGGACGAGACCATCAGCGCCGCGACCGTTCCGACGGAGTCCTCGAGGGTGACGGTGGGAACGTCGGTGCGCATCACCTGCGCTGCGGTCAACGTCTCACTGTTCTCAGACATGGTGATCTCCCTTCTCCTGCTCGAGGAGTGCGAGTTCTGCGGCGATGGCGGCGGGCAAATCGCCTGCCACGACTCCGAGGGTGCCGTATTGCGATTCGACGCGACGTGCGGCCCTGCCCCCGACGTGGGTGGCGAGGGTGGCAGCATCGAAGGGCGAGAGGCCTTGGGCGAGGAAGGCGCCGAGCATGCCGGCGAAGACATCGCCCGACCCTGCGGTGGCAAGACTGAGTGGGGCATCGTCCGCGACGAGGGTGCGGGTGCCATCGGTGATGACCGTGTGGCCATGCTTCAGCACAACGGTTTGCCCCCAGCGCATGGCGGCATCGCGCGCGGCGGTGACAGGATCGCTGGTGATCTCCTCAACCGGGCGATCGGTGAGGCGGGCCATCTCCCCGGGGTGCGGCGTCAGGACTGCCGTTCGCACCGGCAGCAGTGACCACCACTCTTCCTGCCCGGCGAGCCAGTTGAGGGCATCGGCATCCACCACCATCGGCTTCCCGGCAGAGGAGAGAACGCCGGTTGCCTGCGTTCCGGGCTCAACTGCCTGCCGCGTCGGCATCGCAAAGCCCAAGCCACCCGCGAGGCGGGCCTGCGGCGGCGCGAGGAGGGCGCGCATCAGGGCATCAGTGCCCTCGTCGTCACCGAGTCCCGGGCCGACCACCACGGCATGGCACTTGTCCAGCGTCTCCGTGAGTTCCTCGAGGGCTTTGCGACCGGGAGCGCCCTCGAGATCGCCCAACGGGAGGGTGATCGCCTCCGGCACCGTGATCGCGAGCGAACCGGCGATGCCACGAGACGTTGCAACCGCGACGATGCCCGCTCCGGCACGGCCAGCCGCCATCGCACTGAGGATGGCAGCGCCGGTGTAGCCCGGGGAGCCGGTGATCATCAGGACGCCACCAACGCCCCACTTGTGGGCGCCGACGGATCGTGTCGGCAGGAGACGGACGGCGTCCTTCCGGGTGATGAATCCGTCTGCCCCGTTCGGCAGCGGCGGCAATGCGTGGGACACAGTCACTCTCCTTCTGCGGGCGATGGGGATGCGGGCTCGGCGGCTTTTCGGCCGACCACGATGGCCATAGCGTCACTCCGGGAATGGGTCAGGGAAACGTCGAATGCGACGAGGCCGAGATGCTCGGCGCGGACCTGCGCGCTTCCGTGCAGGACCAACACCGGCTTGCCGCGGGTGTTGGGGAGGATCTCCATCTCCCGCCAACGAATACCGCGAATCCCTGTACCGAGGGCTTTCGACGTGGCTTCTTTTGCGGCGAAGCGGGCGGCGAGTTCCTGCACGCGGCCGCGGTATCGCTCCTGCTCGCGCTCGGTGTAGACCTTGTTGAGGAATCGATCGCCGAAGTCGTCGAGGGCGCGCTTGATGCGGTCGACCTCAATGATGTCGATTCCGACAGCGACGCCGCCGCTACGATCGGGATCGAACTCCGGGATGTAGCCGAACTCGGACGGGGTCATGCGGGTGGGAACACCTTTCACCGTGCGGGGCCGCGGTTGCTCAACAACGTCGCGGGCGATTGTAGCGAGTGGGACTTGATTCCGGGGAGGGGACTACGCCGCCCTGCCGACCGGACGATACCGCGCGGCGAATTCGGCCTTGGCGGCGAGAAAGGTGCCTGAAGCGATGGCGGTGCGGATGGCCTCCATCTGCCGCGCGAGGAAGCGGAGGTTATGAATCGAGGCGAGACGCAATCCAAGCACCTCGTCCGCCTTGAAGAGGTGGTGCAGGTAGGCAGCGGTGTAGGTTGTGCAGGATGAGCAGTCACAGGAGGGATCGAGGGGCGCGTGCAATCGGGAGTAGGCCCGACTCTTGATGTTGATCCGGCCATCGGGGGTGAAGAGGGCAGCATTCCGGGCGAGGCGAGTCTGGAGGACGCAGTCGAAGAGGTCGATGCCACGCTCCACGCCCATCCAGAGATCTTCCGGTGACCCGACGCCCATCAGGTACCGCGGCTTGTCTCGCGGGAGCTCGGGGCAGCAGATCTCGAGCATCGCGGCCATTTCCTCTTTGGGCTCTCCGACGCTCAGGCCGCCGACGGCACATCCGGAAACCTCGGCTTGGGCGATGTACTGGGCACTGATCTTCCGGAGATCAGGTTCGAGGCCGCCTTGGCAGATGCCAAAGAGCGATGACCCGCTCGCGGCACCGTCCTGCTCGGCGAACGCGGTGACGCAGCGATCGAGCCAACGATGGCTGCGCTCCATCGCGTCTTGCACATCCGCGCGGGGCGCAGGCAAGCCGATGACGTGGTCGAGTGCCATGACGATGTCGGCACCGAAGCCGATCTCGAGTTCCATCGCCCGCTCCGGCGTGAGGGTGTGGAGATCGCCGTCGATGTGCGAGCGAAAGGTGACGCCCTCCTCGCGGATCTTGGCGTTGTGGGCGAGGCTGAAGACTTGGAAGCCACCGCTGTCGGTGAGCATCGGACCGTCCCACCGCATGAAGTTGGGCACTCCACCCGCCTCTCGCAGGAGGTCGAGACCGGGTCGCAGCATCAGGTGGTAGGTGTTGGCGAGAATGATCTCAGCGCCGGTGGCGCGGACCTCCTCGGGAGCAAGCGTCTTCACCGTGGCCTGCGTGCCGACGGGCATGAACGCGGGGGTTTGGACCGTGCCGCGCGGGAGGGTCAACACCCCGCGCCGTGCGGATCCGTCTTCGGCGAGCAGGTCAAAACGGGCAGGACCGCGGCCAGATGGGCGGTCGCCCGGAGTGCGTGCGCTGTCGTCGGGATGGTGGCTCAACGGCTGCTGTAGGCGGCTGCGGCGCGTCGGCGGCGGACGCTGTCGAGGGCGGCGTCACTCTTGATGGTGCCGTTCGGCTGAACGACGACCCGCTTGGTGATCGGTCCGCGGGCAAGGTTGTCATCCATCGCGGACACGTCGGAGAGAGGATCGGTTTTGGTGGCGCGAGTGAGGATCTTGCCGGTGTTGACCCCGGGCTTGGCGGCAGTCTTCGACCCGGCCCCAACGGCCTTCGGGCCACCGGCGAGGTCTTTCTTGACGCCACCGGCGACGCCCTCAACCTCATCCATGACGCCCTTCATCTCGCGCTGGACGGTGCGCTTGATGTCGTCAACCTCGGCGATGGTCTTCTCGAACTCGCCGGTGAGGTCGCCGGTGATCTTCTTGAATTCGCGCATCCAGCGACCGGCCTGCGCCGCCAATTCAGGCAGGCGATGGGGGCCGAACACCACGAGGGCGATGACGAGGATGACGAATGCTTCTTGGTAGCCGATCCCGAACATGGGCAGAAACCTTTGAGTGCGCCGCGACGGTTGGGACAAGTGGTTCGGCGTGTCCGCGCGCGGCCGTGGGACAATTGGCCCGGAAGTATACCACCAGCCCGTCGCGGTCTTTGCCGGAACGGTGCCACCACGGAAGAAAGGACGGCCTCCGGGCGATGAAGGTGATCGTTGGATTGGGCAACCCGGGGCGGGAGTATGCGGCAACGCGCCACAATCTCGGGTTCATGGTGGTGGACGAGCTCGCCCGACGCTCCGGCGGCGGCTCGGCGAAATCCCGCTTCAAAGCGGAACTTCAGGAGATCACTGTGAACGGCCTGCGCGTGGTTCTGGTGAAACCGCAGACCTACATGAACCTGTCCGGACACGCCGTGCGGGAGGCGAGCAGTTGGTACAAGGTGCCGAAGTCCAATGTGCTGGTGATCGTCGACGATCTGGACCTCCCTTTCGGCGCGATGCGGTTGCGAGGCAACGGGAGCCACGGCGGCCACAACGGGCTGCGGTCGATCTTCGAGCAACTGGGATCGAATGATGTGCCTCGGTTGCGGATCGGCATTGGGCGCGGGCATGGGGTGGCTGTGACGCAGGTGCTCTCGCGATTTGCCCCGGAAGAGGAGCAACAGCTGCCGGAAGTGATCAGTGCGGCAGCGGATTGCGCGACGGTGTGGATCACCGATGGCTTGATCACTGCGATGAATCGCTGCAACACCAAGTCCACAGCCCCGACCAAGGAGGCCGCGGCTACTGATGGCTGACCTCAGGCAGATCCCAGATTCCGGACGGGAACTCACCCCCTTCCGGTACATCGACCTGGTCACCGCGTCGTTCGTCGCGGTGCTGATGCTGTCCAACGTGGCGTCGACGAAGATCGTGCAGGTGGGGCCGTTGGCTTTCGACGGCGGGACGTTGTTGTTCCCGCTCTCCTATTTGTTTGGCGACATCCTCACCGAGGTGTATGGCTACCGGCGATCGCGGCGGGTGATCTGGATCGGGTTCTTCTGGATCGCGATCAGCGCCGTGACGTTGATGACCGTCGATGCGTTGCCATCAGCGCCCGGGTATGACCTCGGAGAGAGTTTCCATCTCATTCTCGGGCAGACACCGCGAATCATCCTCGGCAGCCTGGCCGGGTTCTGGGCCGGGGAGTTCGCGAATAGTTCGATCCTTGCGAAGTTGAAGGTGGCGATGCAGGGTCGGCATCTGTGGGTGAGGACGATCTCGTCGACCGTGGTCGGGCAGGCGATCGACACAACGGTGTTCTTGTTGGTCGCGTTTGCCGGGGTGCTTCCCAATGAGGTGCTCTTAGTGGTGCTGGTCTCCAACTACGTCTTGAAGGTCGGGGTGGAGGTGCTGTGCACGCCGTTCACCTACTGGGCGGTCTCGCGGCTGAAACGGGCGGAGGGAGTTGATGTCTATGACACCGACACCGACTTCAACCCGTTTGCGTGGTCGCAGGTCCGGAACACCCGCGAGGCGTAGAATCTCGGGCATGGCATGCGCGAAGGACGAGACGAGGTGAGCGTGACGGACCGCCAACAGCAACCGGTGATGGTGATCGGGGCAGGTCCGGCCGGGCTGGAATGCGCCCGCATTGCAGCGGAACGGGGTCACCGGGTTACGGTATTTGAGGCCGCCAACCGGCCTGGCGGACAACTTGCGCTATGGTCAAGCGCGCCTTCCACAAAAGAATTGGCCCGGGTAATTGACTGGCGACTGGAGGAACTTGAGCGCCTGGGCGTTTCCATCACGGTCAACCGTCTGATCGAGCGAGAGGATATTCTTGCGCTTGGCGCCGATGCGATCGTGATTGCGACCGGAGCCATGGATTCCTGCAGGGCATTTTCGGGCGCCGACGGGATTCCCGTGCTGTCACCTCATGAAGTGCTGGGGGGTCACCCCATCACCGCAAGCCGGGCCCTCGTGCTCAACGAAGGCCGCGGTCAGGCA
>JAPOLF010000136.1 GCA_029977305.1 bacterium
CGATCTGCCGCTGGCGGAGAACCGGGTCACCCTCTCGACGACGCAGCACGATGCGGACGGCCTGCCCGCGGCGAAGATCGACTACCGGTTGTGCGCGAACGATCGTCGGCAGATGGATTTCGGGTTGGCGCGCGCGGTGGACATCGCCAAGGCGGCCAACGCCTGGGATGTCAAGGTGAATGATTACACCAATCGCGACGGGCGGGGGAGCATTCCGGCGTTCCACCTGATGGGCACGTGCCGGATGGGCACGGATGCGCGGGATTCCGTGGTCGATCCCTGGCACCGCACGTGGGATGTGCCGAATCTCTACATCATGGACGGCAGCGTGTTGCCAACCGGTGGAGCGGTGAATCCGACAGCGACGATCAGCGCGGTGGTCATGCGAGCGGCGGCGCATTTACGCGACACGCTGCGACCGATTGAGGCATAGCATCACTGCCTCACCGAATCGGCGCCGGGTGTGCTAACATGCCCTGGGTCGCCCACGCACCGGGGGGTTGCGAGCGGTCGCACCGAGAGAGGGGTTACCATGGACGCGAAGCAGTTCGATGATCTCGTGGCCAAACTGGCCAAATCCGCCAACCGACGGACCACCGTGCGTGGCATGGTAGGTGGTTTGATCGCCGGCGCTGCGGCGGTTGAGGTCTCCTCGGCACCGTCTCCCCAGGGGCCATGCCGGGCACAGGGGGACAAGTGCAACCGGCATCGCGATTGCTGCACCAACTACTGCAACCCGGACAACAAGCGGTGCCGCTGCCGACGCAACGGGGAGAGCTGCACGACCGACACCGACTGCTGTTCCCGCGCGAGCCAGGGCCTGATGTGCCTGAGCGGGGTGTGCGGCTTCCCGAGCTGATGCCGAGGATCTGATGGATCAGCAGATCTCCGACGACCACGAATCCGACCACGTTCGATCGGGGGACCACACGGTCCCCCGGTTGCATGCGTGGGAGGCCGACCTCGCCCAGTTTCTCGACACCGCCGCGCAGCGTGGCCACCGCGTGCGCACGGTGCTGGACTGGGATGTCGACATCTGGCTCGAGGGCGCGATCCCGGGAGGGCGGGTGCACACCTTGCCTGCGGTGTGGCGCGGCGGCCCCCTCCCCTATCTTGATGGCGCCTTCGATGTGGTGGTCATCGCGCATCCCCACCATGCGGCCGAGGCACGCCGGGTGGCAACGGTGGCGGTGGTGGTTGCGGCGCTGCCCGAGGACGGCGACAGCGACGACCTCCACCTGACGTGGGAGTGGCTCGCGGACCCGACACCTGTGCCGAGTCTGTCGATCATCATCCCTTCTTACAATACTCTTGGATATGTGGTGACGTGCCTACTTGCGTTGGAGGCGACCCTGCCCGAGGGATTCGTCGGCGAGATCATCGTGGTAGACGATGCTTCCACGGATGACACCGCGAGCGCGCTCGCGCACTTCGCGCAGCGGAATCCCATGGTGAAACCCTTGCGCAACGAGACCAATCGCGGGTTCCCCGAGACCTGCAACCACGGCGCCGAACATGCCACCGGGGACCTGCTCTACTTCCTGAACGCCGACACCATCCCGCAGCAGGGGTGGCTGGGGCCGTTGCTGCGGACGTTCGACGATCCCAGCATCGGCGCGGCGGGGAGCGCGCTGATCTACCCTGATGGGTCGCTGCAGGAGGCAGGGTGCGTCGTGTACCGCGATGGCTCGGCGGCGAACATCGGGCGAGGCATCGATCCGGCCGACCCGCTGATGCGGTTCGCCCGCGATGTCGATTACTGCTCGGGTGCGGCGTTGGCGATCCGGCGGTCGCTGTTCGAGCAGCTGGGCGGGTTCGATGAGCGGTACAGCCCGGCGTACTACGAGGACACCGATCTCTGCATGCAGGTGTGGCAGGCCGGATTTCGGGTGCGATACCAGCCGGACAGTGTGATCTTGCACGTCGAGGGGTCGGCGCACGGGACCGATGTGAATGTCGGCGGCAAGCGGCATCAGGTGACCAACGGCAAGAAGTTCGCCGAGAAGTGGGCGCAGGAGCTCGCCACGCACCCGGTGCGGCCGACGCCGATCACCCGTGCCTCGTGGACCGAGGTGCTGTGGCGATCACGCGATGGCGAACGGCGGCGACGGGTGTTGGTCTGCGTGCCGCGGTTGCCGGACCCGGACACGGAATCCGGCGCGAAGCGGATCTGGGACCTGATCGACCTGCTGCAGGCGGATGGATGGGATGTGCTGCTCGGGCTCGAGAACGCCGGCGGCTCGCTCGCGGTGGATGAGGCGTTGCGGCAGCGCGGGGTGCTGGTGATCCCGATCAAGGACCCGCGCTTCGTGCCGCTGCTGGAGGCGGCGCGATGCGAGCTGGCGCTGATCGCCTTCTGGTATCTGGCGGACGAGTTGCTGCCGGTGCTGCGCAGTGTCACGCCGGAGACGCGGGTGATCGTGGATTCGGTTGATGTGCACTTCGTGCGGAAGCTGCGGGGTGCGCTGCTCGAGGCGGAGGCCTCACCGCTGCCGAGGGCGGTCTCCGGTTCCGTGGGGGACGAGTTGCTGCGGGAAGCGGCAACCTATGTCGCGGCCGACGGCGTGCTCACCGTCTCCGATTGGGAGCGCGACCTGCTCGGGGTGCTGCTCGACCGCCCGGGGCTCGCCACCACGGTGCCCGACACCGAGGATCTGCGAGCAACCGCCGATGATCCGGCCGGGCGCCGCGGCGTCGTGTGGGTTGGCAATTACAACCACCCTCCGAATGTCGAGGCGCTCCAGTGGCTGCTGGCCGAGGTGGTGCCGTTGCTCCCGGCGGGCTTCTTGATGCGCCACCCGCTTCGCGTGCTTGGCAACCAGTTGGCACTTGCGGGGATCGAGACGGTGCCGATCGGGGTGGAGCTGGTGGGATGGGTGCCCGATCTCACCCCTGAGTATGCGCAGGCACGCATGGCGATCGCCCCGTTGCGGCACGGCGCCGGGACGAAACGGAAGGTCGTCGCGGCACTGGCGAGCGGGACGCCGATGGTGGTGACCCCGGTGGCGTGCGAGGGGTTGTCGCTGATCGATGGGGAGCAAGTGCTGATCGCGGACGACGCGGCGGCCTTCGCAGCGGCGATGGTGCGCCTCGCCGAGGACGACGATCTGTGGCGTCGCCTTCACGAGCAAGGCCCTGCGCGGGTGCTGGCCGGTCGTAGCCGGAGCGAGACCGCTTCGGCGTTGCGGCGCGCGATCAACGGTGTCCTCGCCGCGGCACCGCGACCGAGCATCCCTGAAGCGCGCCCGGAGACGCGATCCCATGCCGCACGGGCGGAGATCACTGTCTCGCCGAATCCGGTGCGGGCGTGGCCGGAGCGCGGGGTGATCCGCGTGCGCTGGAGCGTGCCGGGGGATCGGTGCGAGGTCACCGTCTCGGTCAATGGTGAGCGGGAGACGGTCTTCGCCGGCAGTTGCAGTGGCGACTCCGAGGCGGCGTGGCTGCGGGCGGGAACGGCTTACCACTTCCGACTGCGCAGGGCGGATGGGGAGCGTACGGTGCTTGCGGAGACCACGGTGGTGGCGACCGCCGATCCAGAGGTCCCTGATGGCCGCGATAACCTCGGTCATGCTGCCGAAGACGACGTGACGGCCTCTGCGGCTGATGGTCGCGGCTGGTTCAAGCGGCTCTTGGGGCGCTGATCAGGGCGATTCGGATCAGTCCGGGACGCTTGCTGCGTCATCGACGGGTTGATCCGGGGGAATCCCGATGAAGATGCCCGTGATCGTCCGGAGCAGCACACCGAGTTGCCGCGCATCGTGCTCGGAGGCAGGGGTCCAGGGCGGATCGACCGTGAGGTGCATGGAGAGCGCGCGGCCAATGGGGGGAATGACGGGCACGGACAGGGTGACCGGGCCCGGTTTGTCCACGGTGACTGACGCCTGAGCCGGTAGGAGCGGCATCGGGAGGCGGACTTGCCCGGGGGCGTCGCTGACGGTGGCGGTGATGGTCACCGGGAAGGAGCGGATCTCCGGCACGAAGAGGGCGATGTCGATGCCGGAGATGGTCCATGACGGCTCGAGGCCCACGGTGGCGTCGGGGGCGATCCAGTCATCGGGATAGAGGCCCTCGGCGGGGCCTTTGCGGAGCACGCCGCCGCGCAGCCGATAGGCCCATTCATCCGGGATCGCGGTCAGGTGATTCAGCAGCAGGCGCAGTTGGCGGATGTCGGACCCCCCGGTGTCGGCGGGACGCACGCTGTCGCCGACCCCGAGCGAGATGGCGACCCGGCGGCCACGGCTCATCACCAGTGGCACGCGCCAGTGAACGGTCTCGCCACCGGAGACGAGGCGGCCGAATGGCACGTCGTTGACGGTGAAGAGCGCCGGGGTGTTGGCGGGAAGGTGGTCGGGCAGGGTGAAGGAGGCCTCGATGGCCGAGATCGGCCCGATCGCGCGAATGGTGGTTTGGAAGGAGGTTGTCACCCAGTTGTCGGCATGCACGCCGAGCATCGGCGCGTCGATCACCAACGGACCGGAGACCGGCACGGGGAGTTCGGTGGCGCGACGGGATCTCGCAGTGGGGCGGCTGGTGAAGGCGACGGGTTCTCGCTGGTAGTAGCCGCCGGTGAAGAGCCAGTTCTCGTGGAGAAAGATCTCTTCCTCCGCCTCCGGGGTGAGTTCGTCGCGATAGCTGCCGTGGCGAGAGGCGTTGAGCAGCGGGAGTTCGTGGTGCTCGAGGCCGAGTTCGGCCGTGAGGGCGGCAAACTCCTCGGCGAGGTTCTCGTAGCGAATGAGGCGAACGGTCGGCGGCAGGGTCTCCCGGATCAGGAGGTAGGCGCTCACCGGCCAATAAGGGCCCCCGCGCCGATTGCGGCGTTGCATGACGTAGGAGGAGAACCCTTGGTGGGTGAGGGTGCGCTCGGCGCCGAGATCGCTGATCTGCTGGGTCCAGGCGTAGAGCGAGTGGGCGCGGTCATAGGGGTTGCGGATCACGGCGAGAATCAAGGGCCATTGATCCGGGGCGACGCCGTTGTAGCGAAACCAGAGAGCAGGCTGAGCCTCGGCGAGGGTGGCGTGGTGGTTCCCGGCGACCTGGATGATGCGCCCGGCGGTGGTCTCGGGCATGGATTCGACCTTGCCGATCGCATGCACGTCGCCGGGGAGGATGCGCAGCAGCGCATTGGTCAGGGAGGTGCCAGCGGTCTTCCCGATGTGGACGAAGATGAGCTGGTCGCTGAGGATCATCGGGCCACCATCAGCAGGCGCCCCAGAGGCCATAGTCGTGGCGCTGGGCGAAGCCCTCGGCATCCATGACCTGATTCACGTAGCGGCGGTTCGGGGTGTTGCGATAGCGCTCGGCATAGCCGCTGCGGACGATCGCCTCGTTGGCGAGGTAGACCTGCCCGGTGCGCTGGTCCTTGAACCACACCCAGCGCAGGAGACGATCGTACCTGTCGCGATCCTCTTGATCGTACTCGAGATAGACCGTGCTTCCGGCGTTGGCGAAGAGGTCGCGCGTGAAATCGCTGGCCTCGTTGCCGAAGCACTCGAGGGGGCGGGTGCCCTTGCCGGTCTCCGGGGTGTCGATGCCGACGAGACGGACATGTTCTTTGCGCCCGTTGCCATCGGTGATGGCGATGGTGTCGCCGTCGATGGTGAAATCGAGGCGGACGGGTTCAGCGCTGGCGGGGATGCGCGAGGTCCACAGCGCGGGCACGGGGCCGTAGGGGAGCTCCTCGCAGGCGAAGCCATCGCCGTCGGGGTCGAGGGTGGCGTAGGCG
>JAPOLF010000137.1 GCA_029977305.1 bacterium
GGCGCGGTCGACGATGTACTTCTGGAAGCCGGCGGCATTGTCGTAGGCGAAGCTGCCGGCATCGACCCAGGTGGTGACGCCGGAGCGGGCGGCGACGGGGTCGGGCTCGATGCCCCAGTAGGTGGCGCCCCACCAGACATGGGTGTGGAGATCGACGATGCCGGGGGTGACGAGTTGGCCGGTGGCATCGATCACTGCTGCCCCGGTGGCGTCGAGGCCGGAGGCGACTTCAGCGACGCGACCACCGCGGATGCCGACGTCCATCTTGCCGACGAGGCCAGCACCTGGATCGACCACCTGGCCGCCGGTGATCACGGTGTCGAAGCGTGCGCTCATGGAGATGTCCTTTCCCCGTGACTGCGAAGCGAAAGCGCGTGGATCGTACCAAGAAGATGGCGCGAGGTCTCTGGCTCCACGGTGTGAGAGATGCGACGCGGCCCGGATCTTCTCCGGGCCGCGATCGTGATTGCGTTCAGAATCAGGGGGACAATCTTGGTCGGGGGCTACGGCTGTCCGATGGTGACGGAGCCACCGTCAGCCTCGCTTTCGACATAACCACCGTTGCCAGCGGACGCAGTACCTGGGCCATCATCGTCACCGCCGCCGTTGCCGCCCCCGTTGCCGCCGTTGTCCCTGGGAATAACAGGATTGGCGCCCACCGCGTCGACATCCGCGCCTGCGCGGGCACCGTCGTCGTTCTGCTCTGCGTCTTGGATGCGCACGTAGTACATCGCCGCATCAGGACCGACACCCTGGGCGTCGAGATCGATGCCGGTCGTCGCGGTGTGGGTGCTCGTGGTCGCGACGTGTGTCCAGTCTTGTCCGTTCGGACTGACCCACACCTCCATCGATTCCATCGCATCGCCGGATTCGAAGATGTAGAGATCGGGCTTGCTCGAACCATCACCGCGGAGCACGGTGTTGTTGAACTTCAGCACGATCTCACCGCCAGCACCGAGGCTGTAGGCGCTCCAGTAGTTGTCTTGGTTGTTGCTGCAGTTGGGGTAAGCGTTCGGTGGACCAAGCGCCTCCTCGGGGTTGGACTGCGGCGTCTCCCCTTGGTAGTCACCGGGGGTCACGTCGACAACTTCATCAGCAAACGACGAATCGCCGTCCGGAAAATCAATGCCGCAGTAGCTTCCAGCGGAGACCGGCGATCCCGTCCCCAAAGCGAACCCGGCAAGTGCCAAGGTCAGGCCGAGCGCGAGCAAACCTGAGCGTTTCATGTCAATCAAAACCCCCGAACTTGGGCCAACGTGCATGCACGATAGCACCTCAAGCCGTCGGAGCCGATTCACGATTCGGGGCCTCTGGTGACCTGATCAATCGGCGCGTTCGTACAGGGGCTCGGCGATCAGCCTTGGGGTCGCGGGGGTTTCGGCCACAGCATCGTGCGATTGCGGGTGTCGAAGCGGCGGCCCGGGGTCACGATGTGGACGATGGCGTTGCTGATGGCGATCTCGGCGTGGCCCTTCACCCGGTGGACGTCGGAGGTGATGCGGGAGCCGTCGACGATGGTGACGCTGTGGCGGCCGAGGACGTCCATGATGCCATCGGGCCAGACGAGGGCGCAGGTGTCCTCGTCGACGCCGATGCCGAGCAGCGAGGGGCTGGTCGCGACGAGGGTCATCAGGCGGCCGAAACTGTCGCGCTCGCGGAAGTGCTGATCGATCACCACGCCGTTGAGCAATCCAAACCCGGCGGCGAGTTGAGCCATGCGGAGTTTGGGGACAGGGCCGCCGGAGCCGTAGGCAACCATATGGGCGGAGAGGACCGAGGCACCGGCGCTCGTCCCGGCGACGACCGCGCCTGCGGCGTGGCGATCGAGCACCGCCTGCTGCACCTTGGTTCCGGCGACGACCGCCGCGAGGCGCATCTGATTCCCGCCAGTGAGGAAGATGCCAGTGGCACCCTTGATCGGCGTGACTGAAGCGGATTGATTCGCGTCTTCGCGATCGTTGAGGAAGATGACATCGGCGCGCTTGGCACCCATCCCGAGAAAGATCGCCTTGTAGCGTTCGCCGGCATCCTCGAGGGAGGAAGCGGTGGGGATCACCACGATCTTGGCCTTGCGACCGCCGGCAAGCTGCCAGAAGGCGGTCAGGATGTCTTTTTCCTTGAGTTTGTCCTCGGCGCCGCCGATGGCCATCACCGGACCCGGGCCGGAGAAGGCGGCGGGGTCACGGGTGTAGTCGGTGGCGGGGGTTTTCATCGGAGGCCGGGCGGCGGTCGTCACAGAAGGCTCTTGGCATGGCGGCAGCGCCGCAGCGGATCAGATCGGACGATGGTCGCACGGGGGGCGAGGCCACGGCAAGACGCGTGGTCGGACCGACACAAAAAAACGACATCGCCGCGATCAGCCACAAGGGGGACGCAGCGATCGCGGCGACGTCACGGGTACTATGCCGCAACCGGGCGGCGTTGTCTACCCGGGATGCATCAACCGTGACCGATAGCCCGGAGACGCCGATGTCGCTGCTTCCTCGTCACCGTCCGCAACGCAACTGGGGCGCGCGGGTGCGCGAGGTGGAGATCGACGGACTGCCCCTGATCGAGCTCGAGAACAAGGTGCTGCGGGTCGGCATCCTCGCCGGGAAGGGGGCGGATCTCGTCGAGTGGCTGTGGAAGCCGCGGGACGTCGATCTGGCGTGGCGGAGCCCGTGGGGAATCGCACACCCGGGGATGGTTCCGGCCTCCGATCCGGATCCGGTGGCGTCATTCATGGACGTCTACCACGGTGGTTGGCAGACGGTGTTCCCCCATGGAAGCGTGCCGGCGCGGCCGCAGGGCACCCCGTATGGACAACATGGTGAGGCGCATCTCCTGCCGTGGGACGCGGAGCTCGTCGAGGACACCGCGGACGCAGTCGAGGTGAAGTTCTCGCTGCGCTTGCGCCGGATGCCGTTCCTGCTGGAGCGGTGGGTGCGTCTCGAAGCATCTGCGCCGTCGTTCACCTACCGAGAGCGTGCAACCAACCTGTGCGGCGTGGAACTGACCGCGAACTGGGGGCAGCACGTGACCTTCGGGCCGCCGTTCCTCGAGCCGGGATGCAGGATCGTGCTACCGGACGGTGTGACGGTGGGGCAGCACGGGGTCGGGGCGGACGAGGTGCGGCGGAGTCGCATCGCGGGGGATGTGGCGTGGCCGACGGTCACCGGTGCGGACGGTGCGCCGCTCGATCTCTCGGTGATCCCGGCGCCGGGCACGGCGAGTGAGATGGTCTACCTCGAGGGGTTTGGTCGCGAGGGGTGGTACGCCGTCGAGCAGCCGCGCCTGAAGATGGCGGCGAAGGTGCGCTGGGATGCGTCGCTGTTCCCGGTGTGCTGGCTGTGGCAGGAGTTCGGGGCGAGCACCGCGTGGCCGTTCTTCGGGCAGGCATACGTGATCGGGTTGGAGCCGTTCGCGGCGCGGCCGCCACTGGGCGAGGTGACGCGTGAGGCGATGACCTTCGCGCCGGGCGAGGCGAAGACCGTGTGGATCGAAGCGAGTGTCGAGGCGTGGTGAGCATGAATCGCGATAACGTGGTCGAGGCATTGCAAGGGATCGTCGGGGCGGCGAACGTGGATTCGGAGGTCGTCGTCCGGGATTGGTCTCCCCTTTCGCTGAAGGGTGTGCTCGACGATGACGCGGGCCGCGCACGCGCGGTGGTGCGGCCGGGGACCGCGACTGAGGTGGCGGGCGTGGTGGCGGTCTGTCGCGATCGCGGGGTGGCGTTGGTGCCGATCGGCGCCCGGAGCGGGGTGCTCGGCGGGGCGCTGCCGGGGGGCGCGCTCGGACTCGATCTCACGCGATTGGACCATGTCGGCGAGATCGACCGGGAGAACCTGCAGATCACGGTGGGGGCCGGTGTGCTCGGCGGGGCGCTCGAAGCGCAGCTGCGGACGGAGGGATTCACGCTCGGGCTCTATCCGCAGTCGCTGGAGCTGGCGAGCATCGGCGGGTGGGTCGCGACGCGCGCGAGCGGCACCTACTCCGGTCACTACGGCGGGGTCGAGGATCGCCTGCTCGGGTTGGAGGTGGTGCTCGCCGATGGAACGGTGTGCGAGATCCCGGCGATGCCGCGGTGCAGCGTTGGGCCGGACATGGCGGGGCTGTTCGTCGGGAGCGAGGGGACGCTCGGGGTGATCACCGCCGTGACCCTCGCGATCGATCCGCTAACGGAGGCGACGTTGCTGCGAGCGGTCCGGTTCTCAACGCTGCAGGACGGGTTGGATGCCATCCGCGAAACCGTGCAGGGGGGAGTCCACCCGGCAGTGGTGCGGCTCTACGACGCGGAGGAGTCGGCGATGCTCCGCGCGACGATCCAGCACGAGGGGGACGGCTGCGTGTTGCTGCTCGGGTTCGTCGGGCCGGCGACGGTGGCGGCGGCGGAGGAGGCCTTCGCGTTGGAGGCCGCGGCGCGGCACGGGGTGGTGGATCTCGGACGGGAGCCGGCGCACCGGTGGGATGCGCATCGATTGCGGGTGCCCTCCGGATTCCGCGCCTTGACGGAGACCGGGGTGCTCGCCGATTACCTCGACGTGCAGACGCCATGGAGTTGTGCACCACGGGTTTACGCGGCGGTGCGCGCGGCATTGGCAACACATTGCGACACTGCGGTGGCGCACTTTTCGCATGTCTATCCGCAAGGGACATCGATCTATTTCGTGGTGAGCATCCGGGCGGCGACGGACGCCGAGGCGATCGCGCGGCACCAGCAGGCATGGGACGCGGCGATGTCGGCAGTCGTCTCCGCGGGCGGAGCGATCGCGCACCACCACGGGGTGGGACGCGTGCGGACGCCGTGGGCTGACGAGGCGATGGGTGGCGCACTGCCGATCTGGACTCGGGTGCGCGCGGCACTGGATCCCGACGGGGTGTTCTCTCCGGCGGTGTTGCCGGCATCACCGCGCGCGACCGACGCCTGAGACGGGGGATCGTGACGATGGGCGACCTGCTGTGTGCGGTCGATGTGGGGACGACCGGAGTGAAGGCGAGCGTCTTCACCGCCGATGGCACGGTCATGCGCACCGCGTATCGTGAGCATGCCTTGCGGTTCCCGGCACAGGATCGGGTGGAGCAGGACGCGGGGGTGCTCGAGCAGGCATTCGACGAAACGCTGCAGGAGGCGACGGCAGGGATCGCGGGGGAGATCGCGGCGGTTGCGGTGACGAGTGCGCGGGCGACGTTCGCGGCGGTGGATCGCGATGGCAAGGCGTTGACCCCGTTCATCATCTGGCAGGATCGGCGGAGCATCGTCACCTGTGAGCGGCTGCGCGAGCGGATCGGGAATGCAGAGTACTTCGCGCTGACGGGGCTGAATCTCGAGCCGGTGGCCGTGGGGTCCAAGGCGGTGTGGCTGCGCGAGGAAGAGCCGGCCATCGATGCCGGGACGGCGCGGTACTGGTTGCAGCAGACCTATTTCCTGCATCGGCTCGGAGTGGAGGATCCGCCGACGGAACCCTCGATGGCCGGGTATTACGGATTGATGGATCTCTCGGCGTGCGCGTGGTCCCCCACGGTGTTGGAGGCCTTTGCGCTTGACCCGTCACGGTTGCCGCGCATCGCACAGGCGGGCGAGGTGGTCGGGGCGGTGTCGGCACTGGGGGCGGAGTGCACCGGGCTGCAGGCAGGGACGCCGATCGTGCTCGCGGGGAGCGACGCCGCGTGTTGCTGGCTCGGGGCGGGGATGGTGCGCGACGGGCAGG
>JAPOLF010000138.1 GCA_029977305.1 bacterium
CTTCAAATAAGCAAGAAAGTTGAATTGTTGATGATTTATATGTTTTAGTTTTTTTCTGATTGTTTTATTGTTCTGTCATGAATGAGGTGTTTTGGAGGTTTGGTGAGCTCTCGTCGATACAGGATGGATCAGGAACTCGACGACGTGGCGCTGCCCGGACGAGCGAACGCGGGCATGGCCGACGATCTCCCCACCTTCCTCGATCACCCACCCGGTGAGCCGCGGTTGGGAGACAGCAGGGCCGGTCGGGACCTCCCAGTGGCGACTCGTCCATGCCTCGACCTGCTGCACCTCTCGCGGGACCGTTGCGCAATAGAGTTGGTACACCGACCAGGTGTCGTGGACATCCATCGGACGGGGGATCGGCACGGAGAGATTCGGACGCAGATCCCGGCCGACAAAGATCGTCTCAGTGGCAAACTGGCTCCAGCCATCGTGGCGAAATGCCACTTCCAGGGCTGATTGCACGGGGATGCGGGCGAAGAGCATCCGCACGCCGCGGAGCCCAGCCTGCTGCACGGCGTACTGCATCAGGGCATTCCACAGTGGTTCCGCGGCATAGACCCCGGTTGCGGTGGCAAGGGTGTCAAGGCTCCAGCGGCCATCCGGCTGACTGGCGGTAAAGCTCACCATGCCGAGGCGATGACCACCAGTGCGCGCCACGAACGCTGGGGCCCGACGTTTCTTCCGCGGCACGATGCTCCGCACACCAGACAAGACGAGAGAGGAGCCCCGGAGCGACGCATCGGGCTGATCAAGGCGGTGAACCACCGGGAACGAGCGCAGCATCGGCAGATCGGAGAGGCGCATGGGTGAGACCGAGACCGTCAAGAGGGTGCCATCGGCTGGCTCGGACCTCTTGGGAGCCTCGTTCTCTGGCACAGAGGCACTGGGCTGGGTCATCGGCACCCTCCGAGCACGGTCGCGTGGATGGTGTTACACATCCTCACAGGCGTCGTCTCGCGGCGATGGCGCGTCCAAGGGTGACTTCGTCGGCGTATTCAAGATCACCCCCAGCGGGGAGGCCGCTGGCGGGTCGAGAGACGCTGACGCCGAGTGGCACCAAGAGTCGATGCAAGTAGGTCGCGGTCGCCTCACCCGGGAGATCGAGGTTGGTGGCGATGATCACCTCGGTCGGTCGTTCCTGTTCGACACGCGCGAGCAATTCGGCAATGCGCAACTTGTCGGGCCCGATCCCCTCGACAGGAGAGAGTGACCCATGGAGGACGTGGTAGCGACCGCGGTATTGGCCCGTGCGCTCCAAGGCGACGACATCCAAGGGCGCTTCGACGACACAGATGACCGACTCCCGGGTGGGATCACCGCACAGGCCGCACGGGTCGGACTCGGTGGTGTTGAAACAGACGGTGCAGAGCGAAATCCGCGCCTTGACGTCGAGAATCGCCTCGGCGAGCGCCGTTGCCTCTTCGGTGGAGGTCCGGAGCAGATGGTAGGCGAGCCGGGAGGCCGTTTTCGGACCAATGCCGGGAAGACGCCCGAGTTCGTCAATGAGACGGGCGACAGGCTGGGCGGTGACGGCTGACGGGTTGGCCGGCATGGTGGACTCCGGGACGGACGGAACGGGGTGTCCGTACACCTCTATCGTAGCACGGAGGACCCGCACCAATTGTTATAGGAATGATCACCCGAACGCGGCGCGGATGCCACCTTGCGGTGTAGCCACGCAGAGACCATGCCCTCAGCTCCCGAGCAGTTTGGCGGGTGCGCTAACGCTCGGCGGCCAAGACGGGGCGGCCCCGCACACCGTCAGCCGGGCCGATCAAGCCCTCGTCTTCCATCCGCTCGATCATCCGGGCGGCGCGGTTGTACCCGACGCGGAGCCGTCGCTGGAGCATGGAGGCGGAGGCGGTGCCGTGCTGGCGCACGACGGTGAGCGCCTGATCGTAGAGGGGGTCGTCCTCGAACTCGTTTCCATCGAAGGACGATGAACCGGGGTTGCTGCTCGGGAGGTTGAGCCATTCGTCATCGAATTGCGGCACGGGCGCCACGCGATGCCAGTGGCTCACGACGTATTGGGCGTCCTTGTCATCGATGAAGGCGCCTTGGACACGCTGCGGCTTCGCGGCATCGGCAGGCAGGTAGAGCATGTCGCCGCGGCCAAGGAGCTTCTCCGCCCCCGGCATGTCGAGCACGACACGGCTGTCGGTGACCGAAGAGACGGCGAAGGCGATGCGGCTCGGCACGTTGGTCTTGATGAGGCCCGTGACCACATCCACCGAGGGGCGCTGAGTTGCGAGGATGAGGTGAATGCCGGCGGCACGGCCCATCTGGCCGAGGCGCACGAGTTGGTTCTCGACATCATCCGGAGTGGTCATCATCAGGTCGGCGAGTTCATCGATGATGAGGACGAGGTAGGGCAATCGCTCGAGCGACGGTTCTTCCGTCATCTTCAAGCGATAGCCATCGTAGTTGCGAACGCCGATCTGGGAGAACATCGTGTAACGACGTTCCATCTCCCGGACCGTGAGACGAAGCGCCCCGACGACCTTGTCCATCTCGGTCACGACGGGGCACTGCAGGTGCGGCACCCCGTTGTACCCGGTCAACTCGACCATCTTCGGATCGATCATCACCATCTTGAGTTCGTCGGGGGTCTTGGTCATCAGGAATGTGGAGATGATGCCGTTGAGGCAGACGCTCTTGCCGGCGCCGGTGGCGCCCGCAATGAGGATGTGCGGCATTCGAGTGAGATCACCCACCACATAGCGGCCGTTGACATCGCGGCCGAGCGGCATCGGCAGCTTGGCTTTCGACTTGGTGAAGTTGACCGATTCGATGGTTTCGCGGAGGCCGACGGTGGCGATGTGCTCGTTGGGGATCTCGAGGCCGACGCGGGCGAGTCCGGGAATCGGCGCCTCGATGCGGATGCTCGGTGCGGCAAGCGAGAGGGCAAGGTCGTTCTGGAGTTCGGTGATGCGTCGGACTTTGGTTCCGGTCCCCGGTTCGAGGGCGAACTGGGTGACGGCAGGACCGGGATTGATCTCGCGGACCTTGGCCTCGACCTTGAAACTGGAAAGGGTTTCCTCGATCACCTTGGCTTTGGCGTGAAGCGCGGTCTCGTCGGGGTCGACAGGATCGTAGTAGGTCAGACGTGAGACGTCAGGCATCGGCAACCGGGCACTCGCTGGAAGGTTGGATGCGGCTGGGATGACGATGGTGCCGGTGCCATTGCCACGCTCGAGGCGCTTGGGCGGTGGTGGGGTGTTGACGATCGGTGCCGCGTCCTCGGGTTCAGGCTCGGGGTCGGGCTCCGTGAGGGTGAGCGTGCGCTGTTGTGCTTCGGGCTGTGCGATGCGCGGCGCGTTAGTCCGATCCGGGCGGCGGATGGGTGGCAAGTCGTCACCGTCGGCCTCATCGGTGGCATCGTCCGGATAGATCGGCACGAGGCGGCGTGATCCGGTTGACGTCACCGGTGGTGTGGTGGGCGCGGCAACAGCAACAGGTTGTGATTGCCGCGGCTCTGCCCGTGGAAGCCACCCGACCACCATGGCAAAGAAGCGGCGGATGCCGCCGATCATGCGAGCGAATGATCGCCAGAACAGCGCCATCAGGGCGCCGATATCGCCGATGAAGGTGTGGAGATCACTCCCCGCCAAGAGGAAGACGGCGAACACCCCGAGCGCGAAGAGCACGAGGCCAGCGCCGATGGTGCCAAGGACTTCCAGTGTCAGGGTGGCGACGGCGATGCCGAGGTAGCCGCCCATTTGCGGTTGATCGAGACCGGCACCGAGCTGCAGCAACCCCACCACGGCGATGGTGAAGAGGAATCCACCAGCGACATGGCGGATCTCGAACATCGGTCCGGTCTGGGTGCTGAGGAGGCGGATCGCGGCGAGACCAGCGAGGACCGGCACCAGCGGCGCGGCCTTGCCGAAGCAATCGATGAGGATGCCACCCCACCAACGGACGAGAATGCCGTCATCCCCTCCCCGGCCGAGCACGACGGCAGTGAGCACCGCGATGATGATGAGCATCCCACCGAGGACCTCGCGGCGCATGCGCGCGGAGCCCATGAGCGATGGCAGGTCCTGTCGGAATTCGGCGAAACGTGCCTTGGCACGGGCGATCGGCCCGGGCTTGGCAGTGGCAGCGCGGCGTTTCGAGGTGGAACGCGGCGGGGCGGTGCGGGTTTTGGTGGTTGACGCCATGAGCGCAGTCTCCAACCCCACCTCGCGCGCGGCGAGGAGCATGCGTGCAGGTTGCGGGGCTGGCGACGGGGACGCCACGCGGGTGTACGTTCACCGCCCGCTCAGTATACACAAGCCCCTCCGATCGATTGCGGGGTCTCCCCTTGCACAAAACGAACATATGTTCTATTCTCCGGGTGTTCGCGGTTGGACTCGCACCAACCCACCGACCGACCCTTTTCAACCGATTCCCCGAGGGGCCGACCATGATCGTCGCCTGTGTTGCCATCCCCCACTTCGCCTTGCGTGTTGCCGTGCTGGAGCGCCCAGAACTTGACGGCGCGCCACTGGTGCTCGGCGCAGCGCCAACCGCTCGCCCGCTGGTGCTCGATGCGAGCCCCGAGGCAGCGGCACGCGGGATTCGCGCCGGGATCGGCATCCGCGAGGTCGCGGCGCTCTGCCCGGATGCGGTGGTGCTCTCACCACACCCGGTGCGCGAGCATCAGATCAGCGACGAGATCACCATGGCACTCGGGATGCTCAGCCCCTTGGTGGAACCCGACGGCGGGATCCCCGGATTCTGGTATGTCGATCTCACCGGGTCGGACCGCCTGCTCGGGCCGCCAACCATTGCGGCGGCGACGCTGCTGGAGGCGATGCCACCGCTGCTGCGGCCGCGCGTCGGCGTCTCCCGCGGGAAGTTCCCGGCGCGGGTGGCCGCAGCGCGATCGCAGGCGGGCGCATTCCAGATCATCGAGGAGGCACAGACAGAGGCGTTCCTCGCCCATGCCCCGACATCGCTGCTGCCGGTCTCCCCGGAGCTGCTGCGCCGCATGGAGCGCCTCGGGCTGCGCACGCTGGGTGATCTCGCGGCACTGCCGGCCACGGCGGTGCAGGCGCGGTTCGGCAAGGACGGCCGACGGCTGCACGATCTCGCCCGCGGCATCGATCCGTCACCGGTGATCGCGCAACCGTTGCCGGAGGTGGTGCGCGAGAGCATGACCTTCTCCACGCCGGCCACGAGTGTCGATCGCCTGCAGGTGGCGTTGGAGCGATTGGCGTTGCGGGCCTTCAGTCGGCCGATGTTGCGTGATCGGCATGTGCGCCAGGCGCGGCTGCGGGCGATGCTCGAGGGCGGCGGGTCATGGGAACAGTCTTCCACCCTGCGCGATCCGGGCGGACGGCAACGGGTGGTCGAGGTGCTGGGATATCGCCTCACGACGATCGGGCTGCCGGGGCCGGTGGAGCGGCTGACGCTCGAACTGGTGGCACCGATCGCGGTGGGCGGGCGGCAGGAATTGCTGCCCGGGTTCCGCTCGCGTCGCCCACGTGAACTTGTTGAAGCGGCCCGATGGCTGGAGCAGCGATACGGCCACTCCGGGCTCTACC
>JAPOLF010000139.1 GCA_029977305.1 bacterium
ACCCAACGCCTAATCGTCGTTCCCCGGGTGCGACAACCTGAAACAGTGACGTCCCGGAGCCGATTTCTGGCCCCGGGACGTTCCGTTGCCTTCGCACCTTGACACGAACTGTGCAACCTTGGTATGATTTTGCCGTTAGCAGTCTCATCCAGAGAGTGCTAACGGGAGGATCGGATTGACAGACCCGCGACTGCAACCCGGAGACAAGGCCCTGACGGATCGTCAGCAGGCCATTCTTCGGCTCATCGTCCAGGAATACGTCTCCACCGGGCGACCGGTGGGGTCGAAGGCATTGGTCGAGCGCTACGGCGTGCGGTTCTCGTCGGCGACCATCCGAAATGAGATGGCGGAGTTGGAGATCGGCGGATTCATCCAATCCCCGCACACCTCGGGTGGCCGGATCCCGACCGACAAAGGCTACCGCTACTTCGTGCACAACCTGATGGGAGAGGTGGAACTCCCGTCGAATGACCAGATCATGATCCGTCATCAGTTCCGCCAGGTGGAGGTGCAACTCGATCAGTGGATGGAACTCGCGGCGGCGACGCTCGCGGGCGTGGCGGGGAATGTGTCCGTCGTCACCGCCCCGCGTCTGCCCACCGCGCGCCTCCGCCACGTCGAGTTGATCGCCCTCCAACCGCGGCTCGGGCTGCTGATCCTGGTGACCGCCGAGGGCACCGTGCGCCAGATGATGGTCCACTGGCCCACCGATGTGGAGCAGGCGGATCTCAGTCCGTTGGCCGATCGCTTCGCGCACGAGTTCCGCGGCATGAACGCCGACGAGGTGATCACCTGCGAGATCGGTGCCGACGCAGTGGCGTTGTTCGTGCAAGAGCAGATCGAGCGCGCCTTGCGCGGGCTTGATGCAGCGGAGCGCACGGAGGTGCATCACTCGGGTCTGGAGCTGACGCTGGCGCAACCGGAGTTCGCCGGGGTTGCGGCAGAGGCGCAGGCATTGCTCGGGCTGTTGCGTGGAGGCTCGTTCCTCAACGCCATGCTCCCCAGCCTCGATGAGGGGCCGGATGTCCAGGTGTTCATCGGCGACGAGAACCCGGCGGAGGGGCTGCGCAACTTTGGCGTGGTGCTCTCAACCTACGGCGTGGGTGGTGAAGTCACCGGTGTGCTCGGGGTGGTCGGTCCCACCCGCATGGCCTATGGCCGAAGCATTTCCTCGGTCCGCTACATGGCGCGCTTGATGAGCGACCTGGTGGCCGATCTCTACAGTGCGTGACGCACGCAGGCAGTGATGGTTGGTGCGATCCCCAACGGGATCGCGAGAAAGGGAGTGGCATGACCGAGAACGACACCATGAGCGGACCGCCCGGGGATGGCGCGGCCGACCAACTGCTGGAGCAGATCGACATCGCGGCATTGATCGCGGAGCGCGATAGCTTGCTCGACCAGTTCACCCGCGCCCGCGCCGATTACGCCAACCTCAAGCGGCGGTCGGAGACGGATTACGAGCGCGCCAAGCGCGACGCCGCGGAGCGAGTGCTGAAGGAAGTGCTCCCGGTCCTCGACGACCTGCAGGATGGCCTGGCATTGATCCCGGCTGATGAGCAAGGCGGCCTCGCCAACGGCATGCGCCTCCTCGAGCAGAAATTCCAGAGCGCCCTGCAGCGGTTGGGCGTGAAGCGGATTGATGCGCTGGGGGAGGTCTTCGATCCGACCCTGCATGAGGCGGTCGACTTCGACCCCGCAGGTGGCGATCGGGTGGTCGCGGTCTATCGCAATGGCTATGAGCTCGGCGGCACGCTGCTGCGTCCCGCCATCGTGAAAGTGGGGCCGGCCGCGTAGCGCGACCTGTCGGCGCCGGTCCCGATCGCGGGGCCGCCCACGCCAAGACGCAGTGAACACCATCCACGGACGGAAGGTTGAAGGAGGAACAACGAACCATGGGACGAACGATCGGTATCGACCTCGGAACGACGAACTCGGTGATGGCCACCATCGAAGGTGGCGAGCCGGTGGTGATCCCCAACGCGGAAGGCGAGCGCCTGACCCCGTCGGTGGTCGCGATCACCCCGAACGGTGAGCGGTTGGTCGGGCGCTTCGCCCGGCGCCAGGCGATCACCAATCCGGAGAACACGGTCTTCTCGGTGAAGCGCTTCATGGGCACGAAGTTCTCGGACCCCAGCGTGAAGAAAGACATCGAGCTGGTGCCCTACAAGCTCCAGGCGGCGCCGAACGGCGACGTGCAGGTGAAGATGGGTGACCGCTGGTGGAGCCCGCAGGAGATCTCCGCGATGATCCTGCAGAAGCTCAAGACCGATGCGGAGGCGTACCTCGGGGACAAGGTCGACAAGGCCGTGATCACCGTGCCGGCGTACTTCAACAATGCCCAGCGCGATGCCACCAAGGACGCCGGCAAGATCGCCGGTCTTGAGGTGCTGCGCATCATCAACGAGCCGACCGCCTCGGCACTCGCCTACGGCCTCGACAAGAAGGGCGACGAGGAACTCGCCGTCTACGACCTCGGCGGCGGCACCTATGACATTTCCATCCTGAGCCTCTCGGATGGCGTCTTCCAGGTGCTCTCGACCAACGGCGACACCCACCTCGGCGGCGACGACTTCGACCAGGTGCTCATCGATTACCTGGCTGATGAGTTCAAGAAGCAAGAGGGGATCGACCTGCGCAAGGACCGCATGGCCCTGCAGCGGTTGAAGGAGGCGGCGGAGAAGGCGAAGATCGAGCTCTCCAGCACCCAGCAGACGGAGATCAATCTCCCCTTCATCACCGCCGACGCGAGCGGCCCGAAGCACCTCAACGTGACGCTCACCCGGGCGAAGTTCGAGCAGATGGTGCAGCCATTGGTGAACCGCACGGTTCCCCCGATGGAGGCCGCGCTCAAGGACGCCGACAAGACCAAGGCCTCGGTCGACCAGGTGATCCTCGTCGGCGGCCAAACCCGCATGCCGGCGGTCCAGAAGGAAGTGGAGAAGTTCTTCGGCAAGGAACCGAGCAAGGGTATCAACCCGGATGAGGTGGTGGCGCTCGGCGCTGCCGTCCAGGGTGGCGTGCTCGGCGGCGACGTGAAGGACATCCTCCTCCTCGACGTGACGCCGCTCACCTTGGCGATCGAGACCCTCGGTGGGGTGGCGACGCCGCTGATCGAGCGCAACACCACGATCCCGACGCGGAAGAGCCAGGTCTTCACCACCGCCAGCGATTCGCAGAACCAGGTGGAGATCAACGTCCTCCAGGGCGAGCGGCCGATGGCGGGCGACAACAAGAGCCTCGGCAAGTTCATCCTCGACGGGATCCCGCCGTCCCCGCGCGGCGTGCCGAAGATCGAGGTGATCTTCGACATCGACGCCAACGGCATCCTCAACGTGACGGCAAAGGACCAGGCGACGTCGCGCGAGCAGAAGATCACCATCACCGGATCCTCCGGCCTCTCGGATTCCGAGGTTGACCGGATGGTGAAGGAGGCGGAGGCGCACGCGGAGGAGGATCGCCAGCGGCGCGACACCATCACCCAGCGCAACGAGTCCGAGGCAATGGTCTTCCAGGCGGAGAAGACGCTGTCCGAGTACGGCGATCAGATCCCGGTCGAGGTCCGTGCCGAGGTCGACCAGAAGATTCAGGCGATGAAGGAGATCCTCGAGAAGGAACCGGAGAACCTGGATCGGCTCCGCAGTGGGCACGAGGAACTCGTGCAGGCCCTGACCAAGGTCGGCAGCTCGATGTACCAGAACGCTCCGGGCGCCCCGGGCGAGGGCGGCGAGGACGCAGGGTTCGGTCAGCAGGCAGGCCCGACCGATGACGGCACCGTCGAGGGCGAGTTCCGCGAGGTCTGATCCTCGCCGATGCACTGCTACGCATGAACAGGAGACGGGCGGCCAACTGGCCGCCCGTCTGCGTTGGTGACGTGAGCTTGGATTCCGCTCTAGCGCTTGGCGGCTTCGAGCGACGCCGAAACGCGGTGATTTTTGTCGGCGACGGACTCGCGCATCTTGCGAAGAGTGACCGGGAGCGCCTTCTCCTCGGTGGCCGAGAGGCCCTTCAGAGCGCGCTTCTCGACGGCGGCCACGCGCGACTGCGCCTTGGCCAGGACCTGCTTGCCCTGCGGGGTCAACGAGAGCTCGGCGATGCGGCCACGCACAGGATCCGCTCGATGGATGTACCCGAGCGAGACGAGGCGGGTCACCGCCATGCCCATGTTCTGGGGTGAGACCTGATTGAAGCGAGCGAGGTCAGCAGTGGATTGCCCGGGGCGCTGCGCGAGGAGCGAGAGCGTCGCGTAGTGCGGCAGTGACAGCTCGAACTCGTCGAGCGCCCGGTCGACCTCCAAGCGCATGGCGTGCTCCGCCTGCCACAGGGCGTAGAGCAGCGGGGAGCCGACCGTCATCGCGCCGTTAGACTTGCCCTTGGTTGCCATCTCGCGTCCTTCCTCCTAGTCTCCGCGTCGCGTTGCCGCAAGCGCTCCTCTTGACACCCCACCCCAAGAAGTATGCGGCATTTGACATATGACAGGATTGTATCGGAGGGGTATCGTGCTGTCTACACGGGGCGCAATGAAATCGGCTTCCGGCAAGCGGTGCTGGGCGACCTCGCGCACGGCACGTATGGCAATCTGCTGTCTCATTCCCCGATGTCTGGCACTGATGCCGCAAGTGCCGGGCCGAGGGATGGACGGATTGCCCGTCGCAAGGGTATGGATTCAGCATGAAATCCGTGGATGTCACGCTGCAGGATGGCATGGTTCTGCGCACCCTCGTCTGGCCGGCCCCGCCAGGAGCTCGATCAGTGCTCCTCGTACACGGGTTGGCCTCGAACGCGTTGCTCTGGAACCAAGTGGGTGATCTCCTCGCGGCGCGGGGATTCGCACCGGTTGCGGTGGATCTGCGGGGCCACGGCCGATCCAGCAAGCCCGACGGTCCGTATGACATGCACACCGTGGTCGGGGATCTGCGGCAACTCGTTGCACTGCTAGACCTTCAACGGCCCCTGATCGTGGGGCAAAGTTGGGGCGGTAATCTCGCGTTGGAGGCGGTGCAATCGTTTCCGGAACTCTTTGCGGCTGGAGTTGGCATTGACGGCGGCTTGATCGACTTGCAGGCGCAGTGGCCGGAGTGGGACGCCTGCGCCGAGGCGTTGAAGCCGCCGCCTCTTGCCGGGATGGGAGTCGGAGCGTTTCGATCCCGGATCCGGGCCGCGCGCCCGGACTGGTCCGATGATGCCATCGAGGCGACGTTGGGGAACTTCGAGGTGCTGGACGACGGAACCATCCGTCCGTGGCTGACGCTCGACCGCCATCTGTTGGTGTTGCGCGGGCTGTGGGAACATCGGCCAGCTGAGGTGGTGGTGGGATTGCAACGACCGTTCCTGATGCTCGGCGCGGAGTCCGACGATCCTCGGTCGGCGGAGCGACGCGCACGGGCAGACCGACTCGCATCCCTCTCACCCTTCGTGCGCACGCGCTGGGTGGTGGGCGACCACGACCTCCACGCTCAACAACCGAGCGTGGTAGCCGATGTGATCACAGAGTTTGCAGC